>DATLKS010000070.1:0-9647 GCA_035538255.1 Terriglobales bacterium | reverse complement strand
AGTAACAATTGCGGCACATTGTTCGATACCTGCCTGACTTATTGCACTGCAGATTTTCGTTTCGCCTCGATGGCGAAATCGTGCGCCGTCAGTGGTCTCGGTAGGAATGGCCCATGTGAGCGTCACCTGATTTATTGTGCGCACGGCCTTGAGATCACCAACTGGCTTCGCCAGATTCAACGACGGAGGTTGCGGCGCTCCAGGAGTGCCACAACCGCCCCACAGCAAAAGCACCGTGCAGAGATAAATCGCGGCACGCAAGCGCATGAATGTATGAGGGTAGCAGAAGAGGCAGCAACGATCACAAGCGGACGACCCAATGTTTGTTCCCTAACTAATTGCTATGGTCTGCCGATCGCGTCAAGTCGGACGATTCAGCCATTTTCTAAATATGAGTCACACGAGAAAGTTGCTCCTGAACAGAGAAAGCGCGACTTCGCGTTAGTGTTGCGCTTTATTTAATGCCTGATTGCAAAGATTTTGCTACGCAGTGACATTCCAAATACTCTAAGAATGAGCAGAACTGATAATGGGCCACGAAGCTTCAGAACTCACACGATTCCTGATCCATCACGGCTACTCGGTGATCTTTTTCTGGGTCTTCGCTGAGCAAGCAGGGATTCCCTTGCCTTCTGCGCCACTTCTGCTCACCGCGGGCGCTCTTAGTGCCGAAGGCAAGATCAGCTTCCACGTCCTGCTAGTGTTGACTTTCTTCGGCGCATTCATCAGCGACGCGATGTGGTTCCAGCTTGGTCGATCGCAGGGCGGACGCATGCTCAGCTTGCTATGCCGCATCTCGCTCGAGCCCGATTCGTGCGTCAAGAACACGGAGAATCTCTTCGTAAAGCGTGGTGCGAATTCCCTGCTCATTTCGAAATTTTTGCCAGGGCTGAACACAGTTGCGCAACCCATGGCAGGAATCGTACGTCTCTCTTGGCCTAAGTTTCTGACGTATGACATATGCGGCACTCTTGTTTGGGCTGGGGCGATTCTGTTTGTCGGAAGGCTGTTTCACCACCAGGTCGAGGATGTCCTGGCAATGCTCCGTCATACGGGAGCCTCGCTGCTTGGGATTGTGATTGTTGGCGCAGCCGCCTGGATTACATTCAAGTACATCCAGCGGCGGCGGTTCATCCGCAAACTGCGGGTCTCCCGAATTACTCCCGAAGAGCTGAAAGCAGAGATCGACAGTGGGGAGCCTGTAGTGATTGTCGATCTACGTAACGATCTCTCATTGGATCAAGAATCGTTGCAGATTGCAGGCGCGCTGCGGCTGACGCCCGAGCGGTTGGACGAACGTCATGAGGAGATACCGCGTGACCGCGACATCATCCTCTACTGCACTTGACCAAACGAAGCGACCAGCGCCCGGGTGGCGCTGCAACTTAAGAAGCAAGGCATCACACGCGTGCGTCCGCTGCTCGGCGGCCTCGATGCCTGGGTGGAACGTGGTTATCCGGTGGAGACGGTAGCCAAAGCTCATACCGCGAAAGTATAAGTTTTACGCCGACGCACGGAGCACAGGGAGGGTCAGTATTTCCACAGGCTTGCTAACACCGACCGTCATCGTCGCGTCTGCCTCAACTTTGCTTTGCTCCATGGCTCCGAAGTGAGCTACTCTTCGCAAGCGATTCAAGTGCGCTTCCGCTCAGCCGCACATCGAGCCATTGTTTACTGACCTTGGCTCCGAGCTTCTCGTAAAAGTCGATGGCCGGCTGATTCCAATCGAGCACCTGCCAACGCATGCCGTAACAATGTTCGCGCACTGCGATCCCGGCCAAGTGCGCGAGCAGGGCTTTGCCGATGCCTTTTCCGCGCAGTTCCGGGCGAACAAACAAATCTTCAGGATAGAGCCCAGATTTGCCGAGCCATGTCGAGTAGTGGAAGAAGTAAAACGCGAAGCCGGCAGATTTTCCCGCCCACTCGGCAATGAGACATTCAAATCGCGGATTATCGGAGAAGCCGTCGCGAATGATATCGGCTTCAGTAGCTACTACTGCGTTGGGCTCACGTTCGTATTCAGCGAGACCTCTGATGAGATCGAGAATTACTGGAACGTCCTGTTTTGTGGCGGGTCGGATCGAGAGCACGCTCTCATTTTAAGTGTCCAGGGAAGAACTGCTGTTCGCAGTACCTCCTTTTTCTCTGCATTCGCGGTCAACCGAAAGGGCAGCCTTGAATGGCTGCCCCTTGGTAATCGAGTGATCCAACAACTACGCAGGTGACGGATGCCCCGGCGCAAGACCCGGACTGCGGGCTGGTTCAGGCTTCAGCACTTGCTGTACTCCGCCATCGTTGCCGGAAGGCATCTTGATCGGCGGAAGCTCTTTGCCTTCGATGATCATTTTGATCTCGTTAGCATCGAGCACTTCGCGTTCCAGCAGAGCCGCCGACATGCGATGCATGACCTCTTTGTGGTTCGAGAGGATCTGCACCGCGGATTGGTATCCGGCATCGACCAACACACGCACTTCTTTATCGATAAGTTGCGCGGTTTCTTCGCTGAAATCACGATGCTGATTGATCTCGCGACCGAGGAAGATCTGTTCTTCCTTCTTTCCGAAAGTAATTGGACCAAGCGAACTCATGCCAAATTCGCAAACCATCCGGCGAGCGAGATCGGAAGCCTGCTCGATATCGTTACCTGCACCGGTCGTCATTTGTCCAAGGAATATTTCTTCAGCGACGCGGCCGCCCATCATGATCGCCAGACGTGTCTCAAGATATTCCTTGGTGTAGGTGTGCTTATCATCAATCGGCAACTGCATTGTTACGCCCAGCGCCATTCCGCGCGGAATAATCGTGACTTTGTGCAGCGGATCCGAGTGCTCACGCATTGCGGCGACAAGCGCATGACCGGCTTCGTGATACGCCGTGACTTTCTTTTCCTGGTCAGAAAGGAGCATCGACTTGCGCTCGGCGCCCATTAGGACCTTGTCCTTGGCAAGTTCGAAGTCGTACATGTAAACGGCCTTGCGATTCTGGCGAGCGGCGTTCAAAGCAGCTTCGTTGACCATATTGGCCAGATCGGCTCCAGAGAATCCCGGAGTGCCGCGGGCGAGGATCGAAAGATCAACATCATCGCCGATAGGAATTTTACGGGTATGAACGCGCAGGATTTCTTCGCGACCACGAACGTCAGGACGCGCGACTACCACGCGACGATCGAAGCGGCCCGGCCGTAGCAACGCCGGATCAAGCACGTCGGGACGGTTAGTCGCGGCGATGAGGATCACGCCTTCGTTCGATTCAAACCCATCCATTTCGACGAGGAGCTGGTTCAGCGTTTGCTCGCGCTCATCGTGTCCACCGCCGAGGCCAGCGCCGCGATGACGGCCGACAGCGTCGATTTCGTCGATGAAGATGATGCAAGGCGCGTTTTTCTTGCCTTGCTCAAACAAATCTCGAACACGGCTTGCACCCACTCCGACGAACATCTCCACAAAGTCGGAACCTGAGATGGAGAAGAACGGAACGTTGGCCTCACCAGCTACCGCGCGGGCAAGCAATGTCTTGCCTGTTCCCGGAGGTCCCACGAGAAGCACGCCTTTGGGAATGCGTCCACCAAGCTTCTGAAACTTTTGTGCCTCGCGCAGGAACTCGATGATCTCGCGCAGCTCTTCCTTGGCTTCATCAACACCAGCAACGTCTTTAAACGTGACTTTCTTCTGCTGCATCGAGAGCAGCCGGGCGCGGCTCTTGCCGAACGAGAGCGCCTTGTTGCCGCCGGTCTGCATCTGGCGGATCATCACAAACCAAAGCGCGGCGAAAAGAATGAGCGGAGAAAGGTTCAGCAGGTAGGTCGGCCAGCCATTTCCGGAGTTGTCCTTCACATTGATGTTTACACCCTTGTCGCGAAGGTCCTTAATCATGTCCGGATAATTGGCATAAGCGGTGGTCTGAAAACCGCCGCCGTTTTTGTACTTGCCGTGGACTTCAGTATTGCCAACGATGGTGACGTCACTTACGTCCCCACGATCCACGTCCTGCATGAATTTGGAAAATGAGACGGACGACTCCTTGGCATTGGCACCCCCAGCCTGCACCACCTTCCAGAGAAGCACCCCAGAAAGCAGGATGACCAGCCAGAACGCCACGGTCTTAACGGTTGAATTCACTCTCAATGCTCCTAACCTACCCCTTTAGGACCTTAAAATTCACACTCTCGCCCAGAAAAGCCTGCATTTTCCTTGAATCTCCAGGGCCCCTAACACCGCAGCTTACTTGAGCTTACGCCATTTCCGAGACTTCCAGGCGGCCTAGAGTTCGCATGTCCCCATTGTGCTTAGATGCTGAAGAAGGGTTTTCGACCCCCAATCCTCACCGAAATTGTAACTGGTTTCGGGCTGGTAAGCGCCATCCAAAGTAATCGTTTATGAAATTGATTCCTATCCAATAGACACCGTGGTCCGGGCTAAGGTGCTGAAAAAGCACTCGGCCGTCAGCACCCAGCAATCGGCCTAATTCCTCAAATACTGAGATCCGGTTGAGCTTTAGACGACTTCCATGAGAATTCGATAACAGGAGGCTATGTAGAAGCGTGCTATTTCCTCAATAGCAGGAAGATTGCAAAGGACGCGGCTTGCTGAGCGCTGCCGTCTTATTTCCCGGCGCTCTGAATGTATGGCAGGTTGCGGTGATACTGGGGGTCGCCCAATCCATAGCCAATGATGAAGGTTTCTTCAATGATAAAGCCCATGTAATCGGGCTGGAGGGCTACCCGTCGCGCGGTCTGTTTATCGATCATTGCGGCAAGCTTCACCGAAGATGCGCCCCAACTGAGAATGGTCCGCATGAGGAATTCAGTGGTTTGTCCCGACTGGATCAGCCCCTCGACGAATAAAACATCTTTTCCCTTTACGTCGATCTCTGGACCGTAATGAATCTGGATTTGCTGCGAAGCAGCGCCGTCAATCGCTTTCCTGTGTGGCTGAACAAATTGACAAACGATAGGAATTTCGATGGCACGAACCAGGTCAGCCCCAAAAACAAAACCGTTGGGCAGTACGCAGATCAGCATCAAGTTCCTTCCCGCGTAATCGCGGGAGATCTGCTGCCCGATTTCACTTACTCGCCGTTGAATCTGCTCGGCTGTGAGCAGGGTTTTTCCTGGCATTCTTGTTTTGCGTTCCGTCTGGACGCGAAAATGTGGGGGCGCTTATTCCGTGCTCTCCTCGATCCAAAGCCGCTTGCCGTCGTAGGTGCGTAGTTCCGGCGAATCGATGCCACGTACCCAAACAATTCGCTCACCTGCGGCAACTACCGGCCAAAGCTGTTTCTCTTCAATCTCCAGATGCAGCGGATACAGCAGCTCCTTTACGCGCTTTTCCGACGCGTGTCGGGCTGGCTGAAAGCGGTCGCCTGGACGCCAGTTACGCACGATCAGCTGCGGAGTCTCAGCCAAATCAATGGATTGTGCCCGATTATAAGCGCCATCGTTCAACGAGCCATTGTCTTCCGAGATGCGGGCGCAAAATGTCGTGCGCAGCTCCGGAATGCGGCTTTCTCCAGGAACCGGCAACAAGTATTTATAAGGTGTACGCCTAGTGATCGCAGGCGAAGCTTCGAAACGCAGCTCACGAAACAACAGCCGCGCACGCCATCCGTTCTCGAATTCAACCGTCTTAGTGGCTGCTCCCCGGGCAGGGCGCGCCGAAAGAAGGTCGAGAATCGCTTGCACGTGTTCGAAATCGAGACTGCAGCCAAGCTGCTCGGCAGTTGCGCGAAGCAAGCGCCTCTGGACTGCGAGCGGCTGCTGCTGCAGCTTCTGAAGATCAAGCGCAATTGCGTGGGCGGAGGTTTGTTTGCGTCCTCCACCACGCGCAGGTTGACCCGGAACCGTCACCAACGGGATAAGGCGCTTGATCTGTTCGCTCCAGTACTCTTCATCAGCGCGAGCTACCTCCGCCAAGTGTGCCAAAGCAATATCGACCGATGAATTGATATCGGTACGGAGGAGAGGCAGTACTCGGGCGCGTACGCGGTTTCGCGTGAAACTGACGTCGGAATTGCTCTCGTCTTCCCGCCACGATTGGCTGATGCTGCGGAGGTACTCACGCATCTCTTCTCTGCGAATTTCGAGCAGAGGCCGCACAAGGCCTCCTGAAACAAGCCGATGTTCCGGGAAAATTCCTGATAGACCGCGAGTTCCCGCTCCGCGCAAGACCTTCATAAGCACGGTTTCAGCTTGGTCGTCTAGAGTGTGCGCGGTTGCGATTCGAGTGGTCTTTCCTTCAGCCAAAAGGCTATTGAAGAATCGGACACGGAGCTCGCGCGCGGCGGCCTCTAGACTCACCTTCTTCTCGCGCGAGTGAACGCGGGCGTCGCCGCGTCCAAGATGAAGTTCCAAGTCGTAAGCTCTCGCCAGTCGCGCAACGAATACTTCGTCCTTATCAGCCTCGACGCCGCGAATCCCATGATGGAAATGCGCCACGCTGAGCACGATGCCCAACTCTCCTTTGAGTTCCAGGAAAATGCGAAGGAGCCCAACTGAATCGGCGCCGCCAGAGACCGCCACTGCAACCCGGTCTCCCGGACGCAGTAATCGCCGCGCATAAATGTAATTGGCAACACGTTGGATCAGCGCTGGCACAAACAATGACGAGGGCGGGCTACTCTAGCACTCAATGATATTCAGCGCGAGTCCGCCGAGAGAGGTTTCCTTGTAGCGCGACTGCATGTCCTGTCCAGTGCGGTACATAGTTTCGATTACCTGGTCGAGTGATACCTTATGTTCGCCGCTTTCGCTCATCGACATGCGAGCCGCGTTGATCGCCTTCACCGATCCCATAGCATTGCGCTCAATGCAGGGAATCTGCACAAGACCGCCGATAGGATCGCAGGTCATCCCGAGGTTGTGCTCCATGCCGATTTCGGCAGCGTACTCGACCTGCCCGTTGCTTCCTCCCTGCGCAGCTACCAGTCCACCGGCCGCCATCGAGCAAGCTACACCGACTTCTCCCTGACAGCCGACTTCGGCTCCGGAGATCGAGGCATTTTCCTTATAAAGAATGCCGATTGCCCCAGCGGTGAGCAAATATCGGAAAATACCCTCCGGATTCGCGCCCGGAATGAAAAGCAAATAGTAACGTGCGACGGCTGGAATGATCCCCGCTGCGCCGTTCGTGGGAGCCGTCACGACTCGGCCGCCAGCGGCATTTTCTTCGTTCACCGCCATAGCGAAGGCATTAACCCAGTCCATCAGCGCCAGAGGATCGGAACTGATCTGATTGCTGAGCTTCTGAAACAGACGCGGGGCGCGGCGGCGTACTTTGAGCCCGCCAGGCAGTATGCCTTCGGTATGCAAACCGCGATTGATGCAGGCCTCCATCGTGAGATGAATCCTGCCCAGGAGTTTACGGATTTCGGATTCGGTTCTCCATGCCTTCTCATTCGCCAACGCAATTTCCCAAATCGACATTCCCGTTTCATTGCCGATACGCAGTAGATCGGCGGCGCTCGAAAACGGGTAAGGAACCTCCGGCCTTGCGGCAAAGCTGTAGAAGGAACTCTCGCCCTCCCGAATGATGAAGCCGCCTCCGATCGAGTAATAGATCTGCGTGTCAATCACGCTGCCGTCTGCAGCGAAAGCGGTGAAGCGCATTCCGTTGGAGTGCCCTGGAAGGGTCTCGCTCGTCCGAAAGACGAGATCCTGAGCCTCATTGAACGGGACTGCATGCTCGTGCAGGAGCTTCAAAATCCCCAAGCTACGGACATCCGTGACAAGCGATTCAATTTTGCCGGGATCCACTTCGTCAGGTGCTTCCCCCAGTAAACCGAGAACCACCGCCCGATCAGTGGCGTGTCCACGCCCGGTGAGAGCGAGAGAGCCGAAGAGCTCAGTTGCCAACCGCGAAACCTCGCCAAGCCGCCCAGCAGACGAAATGCGAGTCGCGAAATCGCGGGCTGCGCGCATTGGTCCGACCGTGTGCGAGCTGGACGGTCCAATGCCTATTTTGAAGATTTCAAAAACGCTCGTTTTCACTGCAGACTCGTGGCGGAGAGGGGGGGATTCGAACCCCCGATAGAGCTTTTGACCCTATAACGGTTTAGCAAACCGCCGCCTTCAGCCACTCGGCCACCTCTCCGGACTTGTGCGGGCCTTGGCAGATCGGATGTTTCTGCCTGAAACAGGCGGGCTACTCCGATTATAGCGGAAGCCACGATCGAGCGAAGGTTAGGTCACCTTGGATACACCGCAATCAGGAGCGAGCAATCAGCGCCGTGGCTATCGGGTTCTTTGCCGACTGAAGGAAGCGCCGAAGACTCCTCCCGCGCAGGAAAGTAGAAGGAAGAGTAGAAACAGGACAAACATCACGCTGATAGCCAGCGTGGCAATACCTTCGGGAGTCTGAAGAAGCTGGTTCAGCGCCTGGGCGCTCGACGGATTTGAAGCTGCCGCCTGCTCGATCTGTGTATGCAACGCGCCCTTGAGCTCGTCGCCGTGTTTGAAGACGCCGACTTCAACCACCAGCACTGCCGAGAGGAGCACGAAGACGTAGATGAATCCAAGTACTCCGGCGAGTGCGCCCAGCTTTGCTCCGGTGATCGCAGGCACCAAAGGAGAAGAGGTCTGCCGCCGATAAAGACTCACTGCGATCCATCCTCCCAGCAGCATCCACAGAGGCAGAGCCTTGTTCAACGGAGGCACCAGGACGCCGAATGCCATAAGCACGGCCGAAACCGCAGCAGCCTTGCGCGCTTGCCTCCAATTCACTGGCACAACACTGCTGGAACGCGCGAAAACTTCGCTGCCGGCCGATTGGATAGTAGCTTCGACAGTTGCGGGAGAGGTAAGACTTTCCGGAACCCGTACCTGTGGGGCACCGCATTGGCTGCAGAAAGCCATGCCGGGGTTCAGTGCTGCGCCGCAACGATGGCAGGTTTGCTCCACTGCTCGAACTTAAATGAGTCGCAACCAGCGCGCAAGCAGCAGCGAGCCTTCATTCATCAGTTGGCTAGGATCACTCGCTCCTGGTAGGTCTCATTGAAAATTTATTCTGACAACTTCTCAGATCGAATCCTTTTCCCCATGCTTCTGCACGTAGACGAGCGCGATGTTGCTTCCACCGTCCTTCGGCTTCACGGCGACGATGTGTTGCTTGTCATCAATGCCGGTCTTCAGCTCAATAGTGTCTCGGTCGTTCGATTTGTGGCTGTAATCATGCCCATTGCCGCGTTCGCTTCCGCAGGTGAGCTGGTTGCCATTGTCTTTGTCATGACTCTGGAATGAGACTTCGTCCCCATGACACTCCAAAAACTTTCCATACTTCTGCTTCAGATCCTGGCGATACCACGCGAGTACCTTTTCGGGAGAATCGTCGCTGTGATAGTTGAGCGCAACGACCTTCAGTTGCCCCCAGGGACTGGAGATATTCACGTTTGCCTGATCATTATCGTGTCCCTGTTTGGGAACGAGCGTCGCGCCGGGATAGACGTTGAGTCCAGTCTCCTCCGGCTTCACCTGGTCCGTACGCACACTCACGGTGCCGAACGGCGTTTTTACGTCCACATTATCGCCACTACCGTTTTTCTTGACGTTCACGCACGCGCTGAGGGCGAGGGCAGCGGCTAGAACGGGGAGTGAGATGAAGTTAATATGCGATTTCATTGGATTTGAGCCGCTCCTGTTGTCGTTTTTGGCGCCT
>DATLKS010000069.1:0-9107 GCA_035538255.1 Terriglobales bacterium | reverse complement strand
AGGTGTTCGACTGGGTTCGCGACACCGATGAAGTCGTGCGCCTGGCTCCCGGACTGAGACAGAAGACGCACCTCTACAATCCCGGACAAGGTGGTTCGATCAAGCTCGAACTCACTTCACAGCGTCCGGTGACCGTCGCTATCGTGCGGCAGCGCGAATGGGATTCGGCGACGCAAGATCCCCAATCCATGTACCGGGCTGAGGTGATGGATCAGCTCCAGTACATATGCGTGCAGGAGCACGTCGTGAACACGACCTATAGTTGCAATCTCCCTGCGTCAGACGATCAGATGGCGCTGGTGATCCGCGACGAGCGCGTGCTTGACCGCGAGGTGATATCAAGCATTGAAGGAGCGCTGGGCGTTCCCCGTGACGCCGACAACTTCGGCCGCTCCAATGAAGTCCGGCTTCAGTACTATCGCTGGGGCTGCGTGCAGAACTGCTATCCGCCGGAGTTTCGCGGCATCCGTCTGGCCAAGGAAAAGTTTGAGCCCAACATTCTCAAAACCTACAGCCTGCCGCTGCCGGAGCACGATGGAGAGCAGGTCGACGTGAAGATCAAGTCCTCGGTTCCAATGCTGGTCGCGGTTGTACCGTCGGATATCGCACAGCAGCTTTACGGTAAGCCCGACATGCTCGAATCGGCAGTAGAAGGCGGGATCTGCCAGCAACGCGCAGCTCAGTCAGTGAACTTCGGATGCCAGTTGAAGGCGAACGGCGCAGCGCAGTCCCTGATCGTCGCACCCGAACCTTCCGCCGGCATACCCAAAAAGGGAAAGACTGAAATTGAGCTGAAGTCGGTGAAATGCGTGGCCAATTGCAAGGCGTGGACGGGGAACTGACGCCGTTTCCATTCTGGACCTACAGCTGCCATTTTCTGGACGTACAGTTTGCCTCGGGTTTGATAAAAACCGCTTGTCGCACACCTCGGATCCACCGGTGTTTCCTATGAACTGTCATCCCGAAGCGCCGCTTTTGCGCGAGGGATCTGCTTTTCGTCGTTCCTCGTAGGAGCGGTGGAAAACAGGTCCTCACCCGCGCCTCAAAGTTCACTTTCATACGAGCAACACGGCGGGTTCGGGATGACAGTTCTTAAGCGATCTGTAGGTTACGGCTGCAGAGTGTTGGCCTCGCGCGCGACGGCTGCCGCGTGCATGACAGTTCTTAAGCGATCCGCACGTTACTGCTGAGAAGAGCTGCATGAGCCTGCAACGATTAGTTATCTATCGTGTGAGAGTGCTGCATGAGCTGCATGAAAGCCTGTTGGCGATTTTTCATCGAGATTGCTAAACTAACCTCTTGGCCATCAATAGGTTCTCCTTCCTGAGTGGCTATCCCGCAATCAAGGACCGTTCGTGCAAAGTTATACCCGTCATCAACTGAAAGAAGATAAGTTCCAGGAAGTCACACGTGGAGCCATTGCTCAGGCGCAGGCTCACCGGCAGTTTCTCACCCTGGCAGGTGTCGCCGTGCTCGTCGCAGTAATCGTGCTCGGCGGCTTTGGATATTGGCGCAATCAGCAGGACGAGCAGGCCAGCGCCGCCGTCGGGCAGGCAATGAACACCTACGCCGCGCCCATCCGCACGCCAGGCGCACCCGTAGATGCCACACAGGTGAGTTACGCCACCACTGCCGAGCGCGACAAGGAAGCCGAGAGGCAGTTTCAGGCGATCGCCGATAAGTATCCACACACCGATTCGGGAAAGAACGCGCTTTACATGACCGGAGTAGTGGCTCTCGATGCCGGTGACTATGCGACTGCCGAGGCCAAGTTTAAGAAGGCCGCCGATGTCGGCAACAAAGAGATCGCTTCGCTAGCTAAGATGGGCCTGGCCGCAGTGTCTGAAGCCACCAACCGCGATCAGGACGCGATCAACATCTATAACGAGCTGATGAAGAAGCCGACGGAATCAGTTTCACGCGAACGCGCGCAGTTCGCCTTGGCATCCCTCTACGAGAGGAAAGATCCCGCGCAGGCGAAGAAGATCTACGATCAACTCGCGTCCGACAAATCTCCCGCGGTAGCGCAAATTGCCAAGCAGCGGCAGGGGGAGCTGAAGTAGTCCGGCGGTTGGCTGCCAGCCGTTGGCTTTCGGCTGTTGGCGAACAGAAGCCTGGCTGCTGGCCCGAACGCCGAGAGCCGAATGCCGACAGCGATTTCTTCATCGGTTTTGAAATAACGATTCCCAAGCCTCCGCCGTTGACAGCGGATTCTTTGCCAGGTCGATGTTTTCTTCCACATGCGGTTTGTGGCTCATACCGATTAGCGCGCTAGTGATTCCCGGCGCGGAGCGCGCGAATTGAATTGCCGCGGCTGCATCGCTGCGACAGCCCAGCGTATCGCGGACAACTTCCGGAAGCTTCCCTGCGAGTCTGCCTTGAAGAAGCGAGGCGCTGCCAATGACTGCTATGCCAAGCTCGCGCGCCGCCGCCAGAAGCGAAACCTGCCTGGAGCCGATCTTCTGGTTCTGCTTCGTAAACGCCTCAGGCATACCCAGATTGAAGGGTAGCTGGATGGCGCGGAAATGGTGGCTGTCGCCGCCTACTTCGCGCGCAAGGGCCGCAATCTGCGCGAGATCGAGGTGCTCTCGGGACGAGGCGTCTTGCCGATAGCCGTTCCATGTGGCCGTGCCGTACACGCGGATCTTGCCGGCCGCCGCTTCTTCCTCCAGCGCGGCAAACGCGCGGCGCAGGCGGTCATGGAACGTGTCTTTTGCAACCTCCCCGAGCTGTTGTTCGGGGTTGTGCACATAGAAGATGTCGATCGTCTCAACGCCCAGATTTCGTCGCGATCGTTCCAGTTGATTTCTCAAATATCCCGGCGCCATACAGTGCATTCCGCCGACCAACTCTTCTCGGGGAACGATCCCGGTATCCAGGTACTCATCCAGGAAGTAGCGGCGCGGATCGGCAGGAACGGTGCCGTCGTAGGTCAGATATCCTGCCTTCGTGCACAGCAGCAACTCATCGCGCTGCACACTTCCGGAGTCGATAGCCTGCTTGAGGGCTGCGCCTATGCTTCGCTCGGATCGCTGGAAGCGGTAGTTGATCGCGGAATCTAGTACGTTCGCACCACAAGCTATCGCGGTGATTGCTGCCTCGGTGTATCTCTGATCAGTGTCGGCGTCGGGCTCCCCTAAATATGTGCCCATGCCGATGGAGGAAACCCAGAGATGGCTCAGATGCAGGACATGCTCAGGCTGGCGGAAGTGTCCAGCTTCGGCCAGCGCAGGAAATCGGGAGCGAAAACGAGCAGTGCCGGAATGGGAGGCGTGGCCGGTGAGCATTCTCTGAAGTGTAGCAGGAAAAGCTTTTTCACCACGGAGCCACGGAGAAGACCGAGAAAAGTTTCGAATTCTAGTGCTAAACATTTTTTCCCCGCAATGTAGACCGAGCGATCGCGCGATGCGCACGGCACTGAGTTCTCGCTTCGGCAGAAACAAATGGTTCCCAGAACTGTCATCCCTCGCGCCGCAGCGAAGCGGCTTCTGCAGGACACTTTTGTTTTTGCGGCGAGGGATCTGCTGTCGGATGCATTGTCGGAAAGCAGATCCCCCGCGCAGCAAAAACCAGCTCTCAAAGTGCCCTCTTGTTTCGCTGCTGCGCGAGGATGACAGTTCTCAAAGGAGAGTCCGGATTCGCCGTAATTAGAACGTTTTTTCTTCGTGTTCTCCGTGGCTCCGCGATGAAATCACTCCTTGTTCAGCACAAAGTTCACCGTAATCTGCGTCTGTACCTCGACGGGCTGATGATTCAGAAGGTAGGGACGATACTGCCATTGCTCAACTGCGCGCTGCGCCGGGGCAATCAGCAGCGGCGGGCCGCTGACCGGTTGAACGCGCTCAACGCGTCCGTCTTTGCCTACGATTGCGACAAGAACGACCTGGCCTTGCAGGCGGATTTGTTTGGCGATCGTCGGATACTCGGGCAGCACCTTCCGGACTAGCTCTCCGAGTTGCATCTCTGAGACGCGTACAGGACCTCTGGGCGGTGGGGGTTTAGGAATGTCAAATGCACCCGGCTTGACGAGCTCGGTGATCGGCACGCCACCGCCGCAGTTCATGACGCATGCCGGTCCAAGATTGGGAACTCCGGGCGGTCCTTCATCGCGATCTCTTGTGCGCGAAATTCCGCTGGGAATAAATGGTGGCTGCACGATGTCGTAATACGTCGTCGAATCGGAATGGCTCAGATGCGGCGTTTCCGTGCGTATTGCCGCCGGCTGCGCGCTGGTCAGGCGAATGCTTGGTGGCGGCGGAATCACCTGAAGACGTTCGATGTGATACAGCGGAGTGACTAAAGCCACGGCGAGGGCCAGGCTCTGCAATAAAACGGACGCCAATTTCGTCCAGGCGGAGCGGTGGCCTAGATGCGGTGAAGACTCCAGCAGGCTGTCGGCGAACATGCGCTTCCTCCTTCGATCCCATTTCGGGATGATGGAGAAACAGACACCGCCCGTGCTTTCTTTGCGCTGTTGCCGCGCAAAATAAAAAGGCCGCTCGCGATGAGCGGCCCGGGAAAATCAGGAACTAAATTCGTTATTTCGGTGTCGTGCCACCGGTTGCACTGGGAACCGCCGGCTTGGGAGCGGCAGGCGTGGTCGTCGGCGTTGCAGGACGACGCGTGACCGATGCGCTCGGAGCCGAAATCGCAGGCTTGGTTGAAGGAGGCGGAGCGGCCACGCCGGACGCGACGTTATATGCGTCGATCACCGGCTTGGTGATGTCCACCGACTGCGCCGCCCACAGCACTGGACTCTGCTGCGACGAGACGTCGATCACTACCGCGAAACCGTTCTGCTTCGCGTAGCTGTCTAGCGATTGCATGAGCTTACTGCCAATGCGCTGCGCGATTTCGTTTGATTGCGATTGGTAGTCATTCTGCGCATCTTCGAGATTGCGCTGCAGCGTCTTCTGCTTGCTCTCGATAGTTTGCACGCGCTTGTTGCGCTCGTCGTCGTTGAGCTTGTCGGTTTGCGCGGCGAGCTGCTTCTTCAAGTTATCGACTTCGTCGCTCAAGCTCTTGAGCTCAATCTGCTTAGGCTCGAACTTCTTCTGCAGCGCATCGAGATCACGCTGTCCTTCGTTGGTGTTGGCGATGGCTGCTTGAATGTTGATGATGGCGACCTTGGTCGGGCCGGCCACCAGGGAATTTGTGCTCGTGCTCGTGGAAGGTGCTGCGTTCGTGTCCGCGGCTTGCGCCAACGCTCCGGCTGTGAGCAGGGCCGCGACCGAGAGGGTAGAAACAATCTTGCGTGTCATGTTGCGCTTGAAGACTCCTTGATTTCCGTTTGAGATCAGCTCCGAATGTCGCCTGTTGGTTCCGTGAGCGGGGCGATGGTGCCAAAAAGGCTTGGCATCCGGTCTGACCGGCTGACGCTCCCCGGGCCAGACCTCTTACGAGGTTATTGGCGGGTACGGATAGCTCCACATTATAGGAGCAGTTCGCCCGGCAAAGCAATGAAATCGGCGCGCGCACCCTGCATCGGGTTCTCCGGCTGTTGGCATTGACGGGATGAGGGTAGCGGCGGGCGCTCACTCGACGCGGGACAAGGGTAATGCAGTGGCTGTCTGGGATCGATCGGGCTGAGGTGAACACTTCGAGAGTGTTACGACATACGCCTAAGCCCGCCACCTTTGCCATGCGGAAATACCTTAGAAAAATAAGGTGAATGACTAGGGGTCCGCTGCTGTTCCTATGAACTGTCATCCCGAAGAGCCGCTTTTGCCCGAGGGATCTGCTTTTCGTGACTCTACTTTAACGAGACAAACCGCGGAACCTGTGCAGCTCTATTTTGCAAACCGCAGGAATCGTCGAAGAACAGTTTCTGCTTCGGGAACCTTCAACACCGAGGTAATCACAAAATAAAGCATACCGTAAGGAACAAGAATTACCGTTCCCAAAACGATTCGCAGCAGAAAATGAGTGTGGGGCAGGAGTGCAGGATGATGTGCAATCGTGAGCTTGAGACCCCATGCCCCGGCGGCAGCGGCTATCGCGGCCAACCAGAGCTTGGCAAGAAATGAGCTCGCGGGCTGCACCGCGCCGATGCGGCGATGCAGCTTCCAGCGCAGCAGCAGAAATTCGACCCAGCCCGCGACTCCCGCGGACGCGGTAAGCCCGGCAGCGCCCCAGCTCCGACTGATGCCGATCATCTGGGGAAGGCGCAAGGCGCAAAAGAGTCCCAAAATGGTAGTGAGCGCGACACGAAGAATCGCGAAGCGCAGCGGCGTGCGGGTGTCGCGCAACGCGTAATACGTTGACGAGTAGAGTCTCCCTAGCGAAGACGCCAGCAGTCCAACGGCAGATCCTGCGAGCACTGCCCAAACATATATCGCGTCAGCATGCGTAAATTTCCCCGATTGATAGACGACCGCCGACACCACATCGCCCAGAGCCAGAAATGCCACCGCTGATGGAACCACCAGAAATGCGATCTGCCGCAACGCTCTGCCCAGGCGCGCTCGCAACTGCGCCGCGACTTCGCTCTCGCTCCCCAGCGCCCCTGACATCGCCGGCAGCTCGGCCGCCGAAACGCTCATGCCAAAGAGGCTGATCGGCAGCGTATAAAGCACCTGCGCATATCCAAACCAGGCCACCGCCCCGGTCGGCAGAGCGCTGGCGATATTCGAATCGATGAACGCGCTTACCTGCACGACGCCGCGGCTGAACAACACGGGAACGAAATTGCGAATCACCTCGCGGACGCTGGCCAGGCGCAATCCGAGTTCGACGCGCACCTTGCGCACCAGGCGCAGCGTAGTCGGAAGCTGCACTCCGAGTTGCATCGCGCTTCCCACAACGGATCCCCATGCCGTGATTACAGCCAGCGATTCCTCGCTATGAGTTCTGCCAAAGCCGACCAAGACGGCAATCATCGCGGCATTCCATGCAATCGGAGCGGCATAAGAGAGAAAGAACTTGCGATGGCTGTTCAGAATGCCAAGGCACCAGGCCGACATCACCAGCAGTCCGGCGCCAGGAAAGAAGATGCGAACCAGGCGAATGGTCAACTCGCGCTTGGCGCCCTGAAAACCAAAGGCAATGGCATCGATGAACAACGGCGTTGCCAGCACGCCGATGAGCACCAGCACAGAAGTGACAAGCGCGAGCAGAGTCGCAATCGCATCGGCGACATCGCTGGCTTCATCGTCCTGGCCCATCGCGCGCAGCCGCGCATAAACGGGAATGAACGATGCCGAAAGCACTCCCTCCCCAAAGAGGTTCTGTAAAAAATTGGGAATGCGGACTGCAGCCCGGAGGACGTCGGCAACATCGGAGCCGCCGAAGTAGTGCGCAAAGGCCGTTTCCCGAAGCAGCCCGGCAACCCGGCTCAGGAAGATGCCGGCAGCAACCAAAGTCGCAGAACGTCCGACGCCTGCGTTCGCGCGTTGCTGCTGCGCGCTCTGAGTAGGAGTCCCCATCGATGGTCCTGAAGCAAATCTAGCATTCGCGGGCTGCTCCGAAGCGCGGCGGACCTTCCTTTATAATTACGATTCTTTCAAACATCCGGCTCGATTGAGCCGACTGGAGCAAGCGATGGCGGTTTCCGCAATGGCCGGCAATCCGGCATTAAAGGACATTCACACACAGTTGAAGACGCGCATGGACAAAGCTGTGGGAGATTTCCGCAGCAGCCTGCTCTCCACCCGCACCGGACGCGCCTCGGTCCACATGGTGGACAGCATCCGCGTGCCCTACTACGGCTCGGAGATGCCGCTGAACCAGATCGCGCAGGTGCACGCGCCCGAGGCGCAACTCATTACCGTGCAGCCCTTTGATCCGAGCTCGCTGCCCGAAATCGAGAAGGCGCTGCGCACGTCCGATATGGGATTCAATCCGCAGAATGACGGCAAGATCATCCGCATTCCTGTTCCACCGCTGACTGAGGAACGCCGCAGAGAGTTGGTCAAGCATCTGCACAAGGTTCTCGAAGACCATCGCACCGCGATCCGCAACATTCGCCGGGACGGCAACGATCTCATCAAGAAAGCCCTCAAGGATAAGAAAATCTCCGAAGACGACGAGAAGAAGGCGCTCGACGAAATCCAGAAGCTCACCGACGACGAAATCAAGAAAATGGAAGAGATGAGCAAAGCGAAAGAAAAAGAAGTGATGCAGGTGTGAGGAGGCAGCACTCAGCCACGAACCATTCTCTTGAAGATCAGCAATCACCTTTGCTTCCCCCTTCAAGAATGGTGCTATCCAGAAAAAATGGTGCAGGGCTGAATGCTGAGTGCTGAGCGCTGCTTCTCTCAACTCAGCCCACAATAATGCCGCTCCCGAGTTGATGCTCCGGCGCAAACACCGTTAAAATTGACGTGCCCACCTCTCAGCTTCCCGGCTGACATTCCAAATAGGGAGAGGTGTGTGAACGTGGAGGGATGTAGTGCTCGAAGTAGGCGCAGTTGCCCCGGATTTCGAAGTTCCTGCGGTTACCGGCGACCGCCGCCACAAGGTGCGGCTTAGCGACTTTCGGGGTAAGAAGAACGTGGTGCTCGCCTTCTATCCGCTCGATTGGACGCCTACTTGAAGCGAGCAGATGACGGCGTACAGTCGAGAACTCGATACGTTCGCCGCCTACGATGCCCAGGTCATGGGCATAAGCGTCGATTCCACCTGGAGCCACATCGCCTGGCAGGAAAAAGAGATCGGCAAGCTGAATTATCCGCTGCTGAGCGACTTCTATCCGCACGGTAACGTAGCGCAGAAATATGATGTGTTCCGCACCGGGGATCCCATTCCAGGAATCAATGAGCGCGCTATTTACGTGATCGACAAAGCGGGCAAGATCGTCTTCGCGCAACTCTATGAATTGGGAGAGGCGCCGGACAACCGCGACGTGCTTGATGCGCTGGAAGGACTCTCGCCCCGGCTGGCGCAGGCGAAGTAACGGATTCAATCAGGATTCATTAACGACAGTGAACAGCAGATCGCTCCTCCGCCGCAGTGGACGAGGGATCGCCTGTTACGCAGCATTGGCAGGCTTTTAAGTCACGCGTAAGCTTTCACTGTGTCACACCACGCGTATCTTTCACTCGGTTCCAATCTGGGCGACCGGGCTGCGAATCTGCAAGCCTGTATTTCCAAACTGGGAACAATTGGCG
>DATLKS010000068.1:0-3038 GCA_035538255.1 Terriglobales bacterium | reverse complement strand
CCACTAAAACGACGCTGCCACAATCCATAACTCAGGATGACCTCGTGCTCCGCGCCCTTCTGATCCTCTCCCGGAACGAACAGCCGGCCAATCAACGGCTCGACGCCAAGCATCGGAAATAAATTCTGCGTTACACGGAGTCCGCGAAGATGCTCTGGTGAATCACGGCCTGTCAGATTCGGTGACCAATAGTCTGCCGCTCCCATGGCTTCAAACGAACGGCTCTGATCACGCCAGTCAAGATAGTTCGCGACGGCCACCGGGCCAGTGCCATAATGCAGAATCGTGACCAACCGGTCGGGATCTTTGTAATCGAGCGGGCGCAGCAACACAGCGTTCACCACACTGAAGATGCCTGCATTGGCGCCAATGCCGAGTGCCAGGGCCGCCACAGCGATCACGGTGAACCCCGGTGTGCGCAACATCAGTCGTACCCCGTACAACAAATCCTGAGCGAGAGTCTCAAGCAGGTGCGCGCCACGCACCTCCCTACACTCCTCCTTAGTCCGATCAATCCCGCCAAACTCCAAACAAGCCTGCCTCATCGCTTGTTGTCGAGGCACACCGCTGCGGACCAAGTCTTCGGCGTATGTTTCGAGATGAAAGCGCGGCTCCACATCCATTTCGCTCTCCATGCGCGAACGTCGCAGAGTTACCCTCAACCACGAACGAAGCTTATTGAAGAGAGTCATACTTCCCCTGGCGTCGTGCGCAATATACCTGCAATGACTTCCGCCGTACGATTCCACTTCTCGGTTTCTGCTTGCAGCCTGCGCTTTCCTGATGCACTCAAGCGGTAATACTTAGCCCTGCGCTTGTTTTCCGATTCCCCCCACTCACTTGTAATCCAGCCCTGGTGTTCCAGACGATAGAGTGCCGGGTACAGAGAGCCTTGCTGAATTTCCAGGCGGTCTTTCGAAATCTGCTGAATCCGCAGCAGTACGCCGTAGCCATGCAGTGGCCCGAGCGATACTGCCTTCAGGATCAACATGTCTAGCGTGCCTTGCAGAAGATCGATTTGTCTGTTGCCCACGATCTCTCCTTGTGCGTCTAGGAAAAGACAGTAACAACACTCTCCTAGATTGTCAAGGAGAGCATTCTGACGACAGCACCGCTTGGATTGTTCAGGAGTGAGGGTTACACGGAAATTAATTCTCAACTATCGCGGAAGGGACGACCGTCACTGATCGCCCGCAGTCGGGTGGGACGGTGGCGCGTAGCGGGCTAAAAAGAAAATCGGACTCTAGCGGGAAATCGCTCATGATGATCCCGAAGAGCCAATCCCGCGCCGTTCGCACAGAAATTCCCGCACATATATTTCACGCGCTTGGCCGATACTGAAGTGCGGGGTTAATTCTTACAACGGATAGCGTAATCGCTTTTGACTCCTGACTTTTCCCAGCAGCTCCTGAAGAACTTCTGTTCCAATGCCGCACCGCAATCCGGGATGATTCAATTTGGGAAACGGACAAGGATCAATTGGTTCGCAACACGTCGGCCGGAGTCATATGTGTGGCACGACGGGCGGGCACGTAGGACGCGATGGTTGCGACCGCAAGCAGGACGACCGCTGTTGCCGCGAAGGTTCCTGGATCGAGCGGCTCGACTTGGAATAGCAATCGCTCCAACACGCGCGTGAACGCAGCGGCGGCGACCAGGCCCGCTGCAAGGCCGAGTGACACCAGGCGCAGTGCCTGGCCTAGCACCAGTCGAAAAACTGCCTTCGGCGATGCTCCCAGAGCAACACGGATTCCGATCTCCTGCGTTCGTTCGCGCACCGAGTACGCCATAACACCGTAAACACCAACTGCAGCAAGCCCAAGCGCCAGGAGCGCAAACGTGCCGACCAGCACCGAAACAGCACGCGGACGCGCAATGGTACTGCCAACCACGTCTTCCAGCGTGCGAATTTCGACCGGCGCCTCCGGTTCCATCGAGTGAAGCGCTCCTTCAACACTGGTTGCGAGCCGCATCGGATCCGGCTGAGTACGAACAAAGAAGGTCATTCCCAATGCGGGACGCTGCGTACGCGGCACGAAGATGGTCTGCCGAACCGGTCCATCCAAGCTCGATCGCATATTTCCGACGACGCCCACAATGGTCCATTCCACGTCGCTCCTGCCGTTCGCGTGATTAAAGTTCACGCGGAGCTGTCGCCCCAGCGGGCTGCCGTCTGGAAACTGCTGCCGCACGAGTTCTTCGCTGACAATCGCTACCGGCGTCGAGTCCACCGTGTCGGAGTCATCGAAGTCGCGTCCCGCTAACTGTGGAATGCTCAGCGTACGGAAAAATCCCGGAGTGATCGGACGAACCTGGCTGTATGGTAGGTGGCCATCCGCAGGTTTTGCCCGATCAACTCGCCAGAAGCTCGTACCGATGCATGCGTACGGAACCGGCAGACACGAGGCCCCCGCCGCATGCTTGACGCCCGGCAGCGCGGACAAACGCGCCAGAGAGTCGAGAAAGAACCGCTCACCGTGGGGAAAGTCATACCGAGTCGCCGGCAGTTGCACGGCCGCTGTGAGTACGGTTTCCGCATGGAAGCCCAAATCGACGCTCTGGAGTTTCTCGAAGCTGCGCAGCAACAGACCGGCCCCAGCCAGCAACACGAGCGCGAGCGCCACCTCGCCGACAACGAGCGAGTTAAGTGCGCGATGCAATCGGCGGCCGCCGCCGTGACGTCCGCCTTCGCGCACAACATCGCCGATAACGGTGGAGACGAACGCGGGAAGAAGACCAAAGAGCAGGCCCGTCGCCAACGCCGTGATCATGGTGAAAGCAATTACCGGCAGATCGAGCCTGACTTGGTCCAATCGTGGAATCGGAATGCGATTGCTTACCAGCGCGAGCAGCCCGCGATGACACAGCGCCGCGACGGCCAGACCTGCGAGGCCACCGGCGGCCGCAAGCACAAGACTCTCGGTGAGCAACTGACGCACCAGCCGCGCGCGTTTTGCACCAAGTGCCGTACGCAATGCGACCTCGCGCGCGCGTGCTGCGCTTCGCGCCAGCAGCAGATTTGCCACATTGACACACGA
>DATLKS010000067.1:0-5935 GCA_035538255.1 Terriglobales bacterium | reverse complement strand
AATGGCCAGGAGTCCGGAAGGAATATTTCACAGAAATCTTCCCTGAAATTCAGCTTTGGCGAGCAATCTCGTCCTGGATACATTTCCATTACGGCAAATACTGCCTACAATCCCGACCGGGGATATGGCCTAATGTTGGCGGCCAACCTCGAGGCGAGTGCCCGCAGCTTGTGCAGCAAAGGCGCCTCGTTTCTCTTCGCGGTCGATCTCGCTGAAGGGAACTACGATGTGAAGCTCACGTTGGGCGGCGCCGACACCGAATCGGTAACCACAGTCAAAGCCGAGGCCCGCCGTCTGTTTCTGAAACGAGTAATTGTGCCTCCGCGCAAGCTTCTGGCAACGAGGTTCACACTAAACCTCCGCTCCAAGGAATTGACCAATGGCGAGGTCGTTCGGATTAAGAAAGACGAGGAGAACGATTTTGATTGGGACCACCGCCTGACGCTCGAATTCAACAACACACATCCCTGTGCGAGTCTGCTGGAGCTAACACGAAATAATCGCGCGATCACTGTCTTTATCGCAGGCGATTCCACGGTTACAGATCAGCGCCGCGAACCTTGGGCCGCCTGGGGCCAGATGCTTCCACAATTCTTCAATCCAGGAGTTGCAATCGCCAACCATGCCGAATCGGGCGAATCGCTCAAGAGCTTCATCGGAGAGAATCGCCTGGCGAAACTGCTGGAAGATATGAAACCCGGCGACTACCTCTTCATCCAGTTTGCGCATAACGACCAGAAGCCCGGCGCCTCGCACGTCGATCCGTTTACTACTTATAAGGAATATCTGACGCGATACATCGACGAGGCGCGCAAGAGGAAGGCCATTCCCGTTCTGGTCACGTCGATGCACCGTCGGCGATTTGATGCAAACGGAAAGATTATCAATACACTTGAGCACTACCCGGAGGCCATGCGCCAACACGCGCAGGAACAGAAGGTAGCACTTATCGATCTGAATGCGATGAGCAAAATTCTTTTCGAAACGCTCGGTCCGGAAGGCACGCTGAAAGTGTTTGTTCACTATCCCGCGCACACGTTCCCCGGGCAAGAGGAAGAGCTCAAGGATGACACGCATTTCAATGCGTACGGCGCCTACGAACTCGCCCGATGCGTCGTGGAGGGCATCAGGAGGAGCCATCTCGGATTGAGGAGGTATTTACGGACGGATATGCCGCGTTTCGATCCTGCCCATCCTGATCTACCAGAGGGCTGGATGCTACTGCAGAGTCCGTAATGCAAGCAAACTTGCTCTTTGGAACTTGATCGAAGATTTTACTTTTAACTCGACTCTGGAGAGGCAACATCGGCATTTCGGCCAACGCCGTGTTCGCCGACGGAATTACACGAATCTCGGCAGAGGCTGTCTTTTACGCCCGCTGTTGTTTCGCGCCCGTTCTCTCTTTGGATTGTGTCTGGCATAGGCGCGCTTGCACGCTGGCGTCAGACACAATCAAAGGTGCGCATGGATGGCGCGGGGCTCAGAGAGCCGACCTCGATAGGACGTCTTTTTCCATCCTTCTTGTCAGAAATCCCACACCTTAGGCACTCTTTCCTACGACGAACTCGAGCGTAGTGGCTAACTTCTCCAGTGCATCATTGGGATAGTAATGATCGACCGTTTTCGCGGTCACCAGCTTGTGTTCAACGAACATCGCTGGAGCCACCTGACAGTGGTTGAGGATATCGAGGCTAAGGCGAATCAGGTCTTCTCCGTACCGTTCTGGGAAATAGGCAACGGAGCCGACCAACCGGGTCTTCGGCACGCGCAGCTCCGCACGTCCTTCGGGCGAGGCGTTCTGACCCATCACCGCGCAGCAATCAACACGACCGGCTTCTTCAAATGCTCTCAGCGCGCCGAGGGCGCTGGGATCGTTGACCGCGCCCACCAGGACGTGGTGTGCCTTAGAGAATTGCAGGTGCCGGCGAACGGCTTCGAGGCTGGTCCCGAAATTCCCGTCTCCCTCCAGGTACGCCACCCGGCAGTTCTTCGCCTTCGGCAGCACCAGATTGATACCGACCAATGTTCCCGTGAGCCGCATGCGAGGCAGATTGCCGGCGCGAGCCAATTCGAGGAGAAGCACCTCGTCCACTTCACCGTCCCAGTTCGCCTTCGCCCAGCGGCCAAGGCAGCGTCCACCTATGAGCCCGGCTTCGTAATTATTGGCGCCATAGTAAGTCGCTCCCGGATGGGGAATATCGATGGCGATCATGGGGATGTTCGCCTCGCGATATGTGGCTGCAACGATCGCTGCAACGTCTTCGTCGGTTTGAAACTCGATTGCTAGATCCACCTTTTCGCGAACGAGCAGGTCGGCATTGCGTTGCGCGACCTTCGCGCAGTAGCGGTTGTCGAAGCAGATGAGCTCAATGCCTTCTGCCGCCGCCGCCCGCTGCAAGCTCGCCGAGACCTCTTTCGAAAATTGATAGTCTGTGCCCTGCGCCGCGTATCCGATTCGGTACAGCCTATGCTTCAGGGGGCAGACGCAGGATTGATAAAGATTCTTGCCCAGCTTCTGCACCATCCCGCACTTCTCGAACGTGTATAGAAGCCGAAACACCATTGTCTTGGGCAGCCCGCAGCGCGCGGAGATCTCTTTGAGCGAGAGAGCTTCTCCGGCGGTTTGAAAGGCGCTCAACAGTTTCGAGCAGTGGACGACAGATTTGACAAGATAAGGGTCGCGGGAGTTCGCCAAGGATGCCATAAGAAACTGCAGGGACTATATCAAGTAAAACCATGATTGGGAATTGCGCTACGCGAAATGTCTTAACTCACATCGGATTTTCTATTGGCGCCAGAAGACAGACACAGGCGTGGAAAACTCTCGCAGCATGGCAGTGTTGGGATCCAAAGCCCGGCGAATAGCATTTCACATTGCGAAACAAAACAGCAGTGTGTCCGGACCGGTGCCACTTATCGTGGCCAATGTAAGCTCTGCAAGGCATCAAGAGGCAAGACCGTGAATTGGTCCCAAACGGGACACCGGAATCACATGGCCAGTGGTCTTTGCGCTTTGGTCGCCGAGCAACCAAACGGCGGTCTGACCGAGTCGTTCTTGCGTTAGGAAGCATACAGGTCATGAAACGGATGTGTTTTGTATTGCAAGTAAACCCGAATCGGCTCGAGGAGTACAAAGAGCGCCATCGTGATGTGTGGCCGGAGATGCAGAACGCGTTGCAAATGACGGGATGGACGAATTATTCATTGTTTCTGCGCCCAGACGGCCTTCTCGTCGGATATCTGGAGACTGAAGATTTCGATCGCGCACGCAATGCGATGGCTGAGCTTGAAGTGAATCAACGATGGCAGCGGGAGATGGTGTCGTTTTTTGTCCACCTGGATGGACTTGCTCCTGATCGCGCCATGGAGCCTCTTGGAAGAAATCTTTCACCTTAATGGTGCGACCAAATCAAACATATCAAAGGTAATTAGAGTAGGAGAGGAATGCCCAGCATCAGAAACCGCGCTGTTCTCATCGGAGCAGTAGCCGTTTGTCAGTTGGCCATTTGCATCCTTGCACTAGCGAAGACGCCGCACTCACCACAGAAGCATTCGAGCAAGTCGAGCATTAAAGAATTCAACGACTGGCTGGCAGGAAGCTCGCCGCAAGAAATAGGGAAGCGGGTGGCTGAGCGCTATGTGAGCAGTGACTATCTCAATCTGCGGCGCGAGCATCCCACGCCGACGATCATTTATCCGGAAGTCTGTACCTGGTATGGCGCGCTCACGTTCGCGCAGCTCACGAGTGATTCCGATTTGACATCACGCCTGATCAAGCGCTTCGACCCGCTGTTTGGAGACAGGGCATCGCTGATTCCGAAGCCGAACCATGTCGACTTCACCGTTTTTGGAACGGTTCCCCTTCAAATTTACATTGAGACGAAAGATCCCAAGTATCTCGAATTGGGAAGGTCGTTCGCCGACCAGCAGTGGCAGGAAACAACAGAGGATGGATTGACCAGCCAGACGCGCTGGTGGATTGATGATATGTACATGATCACCACGGTACAGATGCAGGCATATCGCGCTACTGGCGACCGGAAGTATCTCGACCGTGCGGCTCATGAGATGTCCGCCTACTTGGACAAACTCCAGCAGCCGAACGGGCTCTTCTACCATGCTCCCGACGTGCCGTTCTATTGGGGACGCGGTAACGGCTGGGTCGCGGCTGGCATGACGGAATTGCTTCGCTCCATGCCGGATAATTATCCCGAGCGGGCACACATTCTGGCGGCATATCGCAAGATGCTAGCGTCGCTTCTGAAGTATCAAAATGCTGATGGTACCTGGAACCAGTTAATCGATCATCCTGAAGCGTGGCCGGAGACATCCTCCACGGGAATGTTCGCCTTCGCAATGATTACCGGTGTGAAGAATGGCTGGCTCGACAAGAAGACTTATGCAAGAGCCGCTCGCAAAGCATGGCTTGGGCTTGTCCACTACATCGACGCGAACGGCGACGTGAGCAATGTGTGCGAGGGCACAAACAAGAAAAACGATCTGAACTACTATTTGACTCGAGCCCGCAACACCGGCGATCTCCATGGTGAGGCGCCGATCCTGTGGTCAGCGTCAGCGTTGTTGCGGTAAGGCGACAGGTATCGTCTCGTTTGACTGGACTCTGTTAAAGGCCTCGGGAATTGAAGCAGACGCAAGCTATTGAGTTGGGGTCATAGAGATGATCGTTGGACTGATGGCGTTTAGTCGATGGACCTAGATCGGTGCTTACATTGCTATGGCGGGCTCTGCCATTCTTCCGGCTGCTCCGTGTCACAACGCGCCCTAAGCTCTCTCTTCAAATGCTGTTGCCGGCTCGCTGCTGGCTGGTGTCAATGATTTCAGAAATACAGTTTCAGTGCCAACTGAATCTCGCGCGGAACGCCAGGTCCGCCTGACCCCGCTCCCAGGATGGGATTGAGGGTATTCGAGACTTTGCCGAAAGAGCCACCGGCGCCGATGTTGGCGGCTGTAAAGCTTGCATTTGGGGCGGTGAAGTTTGGGTGATTGAACGCATTGAAGAATTCAGCGCGGAACTGCCAGGCCAATCGCTCGCCCATGCGAAACATTTTGAACAGGCTGAGGTCGGTGGTCTGAATTCCGGGGCCGTGGAACGCGCGCGGCCGGCAGGTCCCAAATGTTCCGGCTGCCGGGAATGAGAATGCCGCAGGATTGATGAAGAACCCTGTGGTTGTGTAGCTGGCGGGGTCGCTGGTCGCGCCTGCGAATGGGTCGCCGATGCAATTTGGGTAGGAGGCGTGACTCGATCCCGTGAAGCTCCGGTCTGGCGTCGTCACAGTGAAGGGAGTTCCGGTCTGCAGAGTGACGATACCGTTAAACTGCCATCCTCCCAGGACATTGCTCGCCAAGTTGTCTTCAGACAGCCATCGCTTTCCTCGACCGAAGGGGAGATCCCACGTGAAATTGCTGACAAAACGATGTCGAACGTCAAACGGCGAGTTGCTCATTTCGGCACCGTAGTTGTATGCATTGGCCGGCGTGGAGCCTCCGGTCAGATTGTCCTGGAAATTCGCAAGTCCATGGCTGTAGGTGTAGTTCACGGCGTACCCAAATCCCTTGGACATGCGCTTGCGAAGAGATAGATCCAGGCCGTTGTAGTCGGTGTTGCCATCGTTCGTGGCGAGCTCCAGGAAGCCATGTTGGCCGCGCAAGCCGCAATTAGGCCCGGCGGCGCGGGTATCCACCGTGGAAACGGTGTTCAAGTTTGCAAATGGGAACTGGACGATCGGGCAACCGTTATCGACGCCAGTGATCTGACCTTGATTGGCATTCCTGAGGCGGTTCATCTTTCGCCCCCAGTTGCCGACATACGTCGCGGCAAGCACCGTGTCTTGGAAGATTTCATACTCCGGACCGAAGCTTGCCTGCTCCACGTAGCCCGACCGCTGGTTGGGATCCTGGGCGCGCAACTGCAGCT
>DATLKS010000066.1:0-5537 GCA_035538255.1 Terriglobales bacterium | reverse complement strand
GGCTCGGCATAGGAATAGCCCGAGCGGAGTTCGGAGCGAATCCTCATGCGTGGGGCTGGCACGGCGGTCACGGAAGGTTTCCAGTGGCTTACCTGGCGCATGAACTCAATCTCACCGACCCTCAAAAAACACAGATCAAGGCTATCTGGGCCGGCGAGCGGCCCACCGTTGCGCCGTTGCTGCGACAGGTTGTGGACGGATGTAACGAGATGGCCTCTGCAAATGCCAGCGGAACCTTCGACGAAAGCAAAACCCGCGCGATAGCAGACAAACAGGCCGCCATCGTCTCGCAATTGTTGGTCGAAAGGCAGCGCCTCATCTCCAAAATTTACAACGAGGTTCTGACGCCCGAGCAACGCGTAAAGGCCGATCAGTTGCGCGAACGCATGCACAGCAGGGTGGAAGGATTTCTCGACCACCTCGAGCAGTCCAGCGACTAGCCACATCAACGTGACGACGCAGCATGCTGCGTCGTCACGCGAGCGGCACGAACCAACTCAATCTGCTGCCAGCCAAAGACAACGATTTGCAGGGAGGAGATCCGGAGCGATGAAACACGAAACACAGAGAGATCTATCAAATCAAAGCTCCCGTGCCGTGACAGGTGTTTTCGGTTCATGGCTGCGCGATCTTTTCCAAGATCTTCACTACGGATGGCGGATGTTCCTCAAGACCCCAGGCTTCGCCGTCGTTGCCATTCTGACGATCGCGTTGGGAATCGGTGCAAGCACGGCAGTGTTCACCATTATCAACACGTTCATCCTGAACTCATTGCCAGTCCGGGACACGCAGCGATTGGCGGCGGCGTACGCCATGCCTCAGACCGCCGACGCGCACGCAACCAATCTGCAGCCTATTTCGTTCCTCGATCTCAAGGACTATCAGGAAAAAAACAGAGTTTTCAGCGAACTCGCCGGCTACACATCGCCGATGTCGATCAGCTTCTCGGAAGGCAAAGGCGCAGAGCGTTTGTTTGCCGAAATGGTCACGGGCAACTACTTTGAGACGCTCGGTCTCGCTCCTGTGACTGGCCGTTACTTCTCAGCGGCCGAGGATAACGTGCCGGGTGGCGATCCTGTCGTCGTCATCGGATACGGAATGTGGCAGCGGAGATTCGGAGGCGATCAATCTGCGGTCGGACGTCTCATTTATCTCAACGAGAGACCGTTCACGATCGTCGGCGTTGCGCCCCCGGCATTCAAGGGCATCAACGCGATTTTCGGTCCTGATCTCTGGATTCCCAGCATGATGGCGGAGCAAGTCCTGCCTGCGCAGTCTCGCAATGTACTGCATGAGCGCAGCAAGCCATTCTTCACCGGAGTCGGGAGATTGCGGCCTGGAATCTCAATGTCACAAGCTGAAGCTGATTTGAAAACGATTTCGGCAACGCTGCGAGCAGAGTATCCGGATGCGGATGCCGCGCGCACTGTATCTCTGCTATCGATTTCAGATGCAGCGCTCGGAAGCTATTGGCGTCAGCAGATGATATTCGCGAGCATTGTGCTCGCCGCCATCGTCGCACTGGTGCTGCTGATTGCCTGCTCCAACGTTGCCAATCTGCTGTTGGCACGCGCCGCTGCAAGACGGCAAGAGATTGCGGTTCGACTCGCAATGGGCGCAGGCCGCTCTCGTTTAATCCGCCAGCTACTCACTGAAAGTCTTTTGCTCGCCACGTTGAGCGGAATTCTGGGATTCTGTTTGGCCGTCGGAGGAACCCGCCTGCTTTGGTCTTTCCGGCCAGCGGAGTACGCGCAGAATTTTGTCGATCTGAAAGTAAACTTCGCTGTCTTTGCTTTCACTCTTGTGACGTCGCTTGCAAGCGGACTGGTCTTCGGCATCGCGCCGGCTCTCGAGAGTTCGCGCCCAGGACTCATGGAGACACTGAAAGAAGATACACAGGGTTCTGGTAGAAGTCGCCGGGCTTTCCGTTTGGGGAATTTGCTGGTGGTCGGCCAGGTTGCCTTGTCGCTCGTATCGTTGATTACAGCGTCGCTGTTCTTGCGAAGCATGGTGCGGGCGAGCGCGATAGATCCGGGTTTTGAAGCTGACCATTTGGCAGTTTTTCCTCTCAATCCCGGTCAAGTCGGGTATAGCAAGGCGCGCACCGAAAACTTCTATCGCGAACTGCGGCGACGGCTGCTCTCGCAGCCGGGAGTTGTTTCGGTCTCATGGAGCTCAAATCTGCCGCTTTGGTCGCGTGCCCTCAGCGGAATCGTAATCGAAGGCAAAGAGCGGGAGCGCAAATCGGAGGCGGTCACCTCAGTCTTAAGCACCGTTGATATCGATTACTTTTCCACCATGGGAATTCCTGTTCTACGCGGCCGCGACTTCACCGAGGACGATCGAGACGGGTCGCTCCCCGTGACCATCATCAACCAGGCGATGGCAACGCGTTACTGGCCCAACCAGGATGCGATCGGAAAACGCTTTCGATTCCCGGGGGAGAACTCCTATCGGCAGATCGTAGGCATTGCCAGGAACGCAAATTACCAAACCCTCGGGGAAAGCTCTCGATCCTGCATCTACGTTCCTCTGCGGCAAAACTTCTCCGACTCTATGGTTTTGTATTTGCGAACTACGGGTGATCCAGCTCGAGCTCTGCTCTCCAGCCAACGGGTGATTCACGACATCGATCCGCAATTGCCGGTTGCCGATGCGAGAACGGGACGCAGGATCATCGAGCAGGCTCTCTGGTCGGCAAGCATGGGCATCAGCATGCTGCTTTTGTTTGGAGCCGTAGGTCTCGCGCTGGCGAGTATTGGTCTGTACGGCTTGCTGGCGTATTCGGTAAAGCAACGGCAGCGCGAGATCGGCATTCGCATGGCCCTTGGAGCAGGACGAGGGCAGGTACTCCGCTTGATCCTCAGTCAAGGATTGAGACTTGTCTCCGTCGGCATCGGTATTGGAATTCTGTTATCCATCATCTTCGGCCGCGCGCTCTCAAAGATGCTCTACGGGGTCAGTGCGGGAGATCTGCCGAGCATCACCGCAGCATCGTTTGTGTTGTTTCTGATAGCTGGACTGGCGTGCTATCTTCCAGCGCGTGCAGCGAGCAACGTAAATCCCATGGCGGGACTTCGTGCAGCATAGTCTTCGGCTGAGACTGAGATTTCCCGTGGATTTCATAGCGAATCGATACTGAGATGTCGGTAACGACTCAAGTCACGTCAGTTCCGCGCACCGGCCTTCACAGAATGATGTGGATTGGTCTGATCTTGCTGTGCCTGATCGGGGCTGTCGTAGCTCTGCGTAGAATGGTCGCACTTGCGCACCCTTCGGTGAATGATACACCTCACCTTGCCAGCCTGGATGCGGCATTCGCGAAGAAGCCGTTTCTAACCCTCGCGCACATCATTCCCGGACTGGTATTCGTAATTCTGGTGCCATTTCAGTTCTCGCGCTCATTTCGTAATCGACACCTGCGCGCGCATCGCTGGATCGGACGCACGGTAATGATCCTCGGCCTCGTTATTGGACTCTCCGCATTCCCCATGAGCCGGCATCCAATCGGAGGCGCGCTCGAAGCCTCAGCGACGCTGTTCTTCGCCTGCTTCTTTCTCTTGGCGCTGACGAAAGCCTTTGTCCATATCCGGCGGCGCGAGGTCGAACTTCATCGCGAATGGGTGATTCGCGCCATGTCCATCGCGCTGGGTGTTGCGACCGTGCGCCCGATCATGGGCATGTTCTTTGCGACCAGCCGTTTGACCCGACTCACTCCACACGACTTCTTCGCAATCGCGTTCTGGATGGGATTCTCTGCAACGTATGTTGCCGGCGAACTCTGGATTCGGCACACGAGAAGCTCTCGGGCTTACTTCGCCGCAGTCCCGATGGCGGTGAAATGAATTTTTCTACTAACAAAATGGGGCGTTGCGGAGTCTATATGTTCATTCGCGTTTTTCTGGCGGGTGAACCTGGAACCTGCTCTGTAACTTTTGCGTAGCTCCTGAGTATTCAACCGCTGGAGGATTTTGCTCGATGCCATCTTGGGACGGCAATGGGACGAGGGTGCTGCCGAACAAAAGAGCAGTTCCGGCGGAGAATGGCAGCAGAGAGGCAGAGCTTCATCCCGCTTGGCAGGCAGTAATTCGCTTTTGCGAGGAGATGGGCTATGGAGAAATTGCCTGTCTCAAGATTCACGATGGTCTTCCAGTTTCGGCTGATGTGGTAACAAGAAAAATTCGCTGGTATTGAACTGATTCGATAGTTCGGTCGACCGCGACAACCGGAGGCCGCTCGGTGCTGTGAATGTCAGCATCGGCGGCCTTTTTTGTTTGGAGAAGAAAGCATGCAGTTTCTCCATCGCCATCCGTCCTACCCTAGAGTCCTTATCGTTTTTCTCACTTCCTGCATTATTTCCTGCCTCGTGTCTGCCCAGAGCGCAAGAGAGCTGGAACGGCTGCGAACCAAAGCGCAACAAGGCTACGTTGACGACGAAATGAAATTGGCTTATGCCTTTCAGACTGGCTCCGGAGTAACGAAAGACCCGGTCGAAGCTGCGAGATGGTTCCTCAAAGCTGCGGATCAGGGAGATCCCGAAGCACAGACAGATCTCGGTTACGTGTACTGCAAGGGCTTAGGAGTCCCGCAGGACTTCCACGAAGCTTTCAAGTGGTTCCAGCGTGCGGCAACGTCGGACTATCCGCCAGCGCAGAATGATCTCGGCATTCTTATGATTAAAGGGATGGGAACCCGAGCAGATCCCGCTGGGGGAATCCTTTGGGTGAGCAGAGCTGCGAATCGGGGACTTGCTGCGGCGCAACTTCATCTTGGAATCTCCTATTTATACGGTCTGGCTATTGAGCGCGACTTGACTGAAGCCATGCGCTGGATCCGAAAGGCTGCGAAGCAACAACACCCCCCGGCAGAGTTCCTGTTAGGCATGCTCCACGAGCTCGGCACCGGCGTGACGGTGGATCTAAAGGAAGCAGCGCACTGGTATCAAAAGGCTGCCAAGCATGGTCACGCAATGGCGCAAAATAATCTTGGCCGCCTATATGAGAGAGGCGAAGGCGTTCCGCAGAGTTTTTCCCAGGCACTTTCCTGGTACAACGCTGCTGCCAAGCAAGGCGAAATGACGGCCTGCCGCAATCTGGCAAAGGTCTATGCAGGTGATGGTGGTTTTGAACCCAAGAATGACCTCGCATATTTTTGGGCGGAGGTGGCCTCGGAGGGTGATTCGGGTGAACAGGGATTGTCCCAACAGTTCGTCGAGTTTCTTCGTGAGCGGCTCTCGGCGGGCGAGGCGTTACGCGTTGAGGCTCAGGCGCACAAGTGGCTTCAAGAAAACCGATCGAGCTTCGAAGGGGCGTCCGAATTGACAGCGGCTAAGATGTCGAACAATAGATTCCCGTAATAGTCCTCGGAGTCGAGTTTTTGCTGAAACCTAAAGCATTTTCAGAGTGACTGTTGAGTGCACTCAAGGATCTTTTATGTCAATTGCTCCGACACTGATGTCATCCCTCGGCGCGCGACGAGCCCATGATTGTGTTGAAGCCGCTGGTGCGCGCCGGGGCGCTACGGTCACAGGTCTGACT
>DATLKS010000065.1:0-2594 GCA_035538255.1 Terriglobales bacterium | reverse complement strand
AAAAGGCATAACCGCCAGTTTGACATACGCCGTCCCCATTCCGGGACGGCGTTTTTACTTACTGAGCACGGAAGACCAACGTGGAAACATACGCATACAATACGCGGGCGAGAGTCATCTACCAAAGCACTTTGCTCTGGGCCGAAAATCTCCGACTAATTCGGGCTGCCGGCGGTAGAGGCGGCTGTAAGCGTCGCCGTGCAGAATGCGCACCTGCGCGCTGCTATGGGAATTTCGCTCAGGCATTCCGGGCACTTCTTCGTAGTCGGATCTGCAGGCGCTTCGCCTCTGCGCTTGCGCTCTACGTAGGCGTTCATGGGCGCGACGACGAAGAAGTACACCGCCAAGGCAATCATTACGAACGAAATCACCGCATTGAGAAACGATCCATACATGATCTTGCTGTTATTGATCGTCACGCTCAGCGTGGAGAAGTCGGGCTTACCGCCGACCGCCGCAATCAGAGGTGTGAAGACGTTGCTTACAAGAGATGTAATCACAGCGCCAAACGCGGCGCCGATTACGACTGCAACCGCCAGATCGACTACGTTCCCTCGAAACAGGAATTTCTTGAAACCCTGCAGCATAAGCCTCTCTCCAGAGCGGCGGAATCATAGCATGAGAAAAGCCGCCCATTTAGGCGGCTCGTGACCGAAGCTGAAGGGCTTAGACGTTGGTTTGTCCGCTTGCGGAGATCAACAGCTCACGCAAACGAGCAGCCTGGCTCTGTTCGGTGGTCGTGTCAGCCAGGAATTCGATTCCGTAGGAGTATCCACGGCGGTTGCGAACCTCAGCCTTCACTCGCAGTGGATGTCCGGAATAAGCCGGCGTGAATTCGAGTTCGATGATGTCGCCGATGCGCAGCTCGACTCCGGCGAAGACGGCCATGCCGCCCTCGCTCATGTCGCGCCCGCGGGCGTCCACGATCTTGGCTGCATGCAATGAGTTCCAGAAGATCAAGCGAAGGGGAACATCGATGCCGTTACGCTCCCAGCGCCGTTTGCGCGCAAAGCCTACGGGGGATTGGGCGGAGGTAGCTGTAGCCATGCGGTTGATAATAACGGCGCTCTCCGCATCCCCGAAGATTACCAAAGAGCATATCCGCTGTATGCTAAGCACAAAACCTGCAGCGGCCGATGCATGCTTAAGAAAACAGAACACTTTAGCCGCTCCAGTTTCCACAGCCCTGGGGCGTTTGAAGTGTCATAGAGCGGGTTCACCCTGCATGACACCGGTGCGCTGATTCCGAGTTCTATCGCAGCATATGCCGCACACGCCTTCTTCCCTGAGAACAGCGTAATTAACAGCGTAAATTCCAAAGTTGACCTGTACGAACGACGGATAATTTCGTGCAACTCTCTGATCCCAAATCGGTTGCGGGAATCTCGCTGTCTTACCTTCGCCAAAAGAACAGCGAAAAACAGCGTAATAACAGCGTAACTGGTGATCATCGCCTACCAACTCTTGTTCCCGGAATGGGACTCATTTCTTAACCTCGATCGATGCTACGACGAAAAGGACAACATCGCGAACAAATGTTGCCGTAAATGCAGGCCTTCGAGCCGTTCTCAAGAGCCGCGAGAGCTTCTCGTACAGGTCAACCCGCCCGCTGTCCCCAACTTCCAACACATTTGGAAGCGAAAACGTGAGTTTCCGCTCGCCGTCAAACTCGCCGGCGAGAACCTGATTCTGCGCGACATCAGTTTTGTTTTTCTGAAAGGAGTACCAAGATGGCAGAGGATTTAAAGGGACTGCGTGTAGCAGTGCTGCTCACAGACGGAGTTGAAGAGTCGGAGCTCGTCAAACCGAAAGAAGCTTTGGAGAGTTCGGGCGCTCAGGTGACCGTTATCTCACCCAAAGGTGGAGAGATTCAGGCGTTTCAACATCACGACAAGTCGAAGAAATACAAAGCAGACAAAAGCCTCGACCAGGCCGATCCAGAGCAGTTCGATGCGCTGCTCCTGCCCGGCGGTGCCCTGAATGCGGACGCGCTCCGGGTGGAACCGAAAGCGCAGCAGTTCGCCAGAACAATCGACAAGGCCGGCAAACCGATTGCAGTGATCTGCCACGGGCCATGGTTGCTGGCCTCTGCCGGGCTGACACGCGGACGAAAGATGACCAGCTTTCACACCATTCAGGACGATCTGCGCAATGCCGGAGCCGAATGGCAAGATGCTGAAGTAGTAGTTGATAGAAACTGGGTAAGCAGCAGGAAACCTGATGACATTCCTGCGTTTAACCGCGAGATACTCAAGCTGTTCGCACAAGCCGCAGCCGAGCGTCGCAAAGCTGCATAGCTTGTCGAATTCATGAGGAATGACAGTTCTTACGAAGAGAACGGGAGTGAAGGCCTAAACACCAACGCTCCTGATAGTTATCAAATCCGTTTACTCTCTCTCTAATGCGTTAGGTCTGTCATCCTGAAGCGCTTCTTTTGCGCCAAGGATCTTCGGGGACGCTTCGGACTGAAATGCAGTTGAGAGGCTCTTTGGCCCATGCTCGTGGAGCGGCCTCCTGGAGGAGCCACTTCCGCCGGCCAGTTATGTTCGTAAATATTGCCGGAGATCCTTCGCGCAAAAGAAGCGCTTCAGGAT
>DATLKS010000064.1:0-5396 GCA_035538255.1 Terriglobales bacterium | reverse complement strand
CATTCTATGGTCGAAACAACGGCTCGTATACCTTCGGTGGCACCGGCCAGTACAGTACCCTAAATGCTGGGCTTGACTTCCTTTTGGGTAATCCTGACGGCTATGGGCAAGGTGCTGGCGGTGTGATCAATGCGCGCGCCTTTGAGCACTACGTCTACGGCCAGGATCAGTGGAAGTTCCGAGATAACCTCACCGTCACATATGGTGCTGGTTGGCAAATCGACTCACCCTTCCACAACCGGCAGTTCAACGGCGTGGGAACCAACTGTTTTATTCCGGGACAACAATCCACGGTCTTTTCCACCGCTCCAGCCGGCCTGAATTTTCCTGGTGATCGGGGATGTAATGATGCCGGCGGAGCTAAAACCGCGTGGAAGGATGTAGGACCACGGTTTGGCTTTGCGTACGCTCCATCCGCAGGCCTGCTGTCCGGTGGGGAATCTCGCAAGCTTTCCATTCGCGGCGGATATGGCATTTACTTCAATCGCACCGAAGAAGAGACCTCGCTGCAAAACTTGGGCGCGCCTCCATTTGGACTAAATTCAAGCGGAGCACAGGATTTCGGTACTTCGAGCACAGCGCCGGCGTTCGCGAATCCTTTTCAGGACATCAATACGGGAACAGCTTTTACCAACAGATTCCCGTTTACCTTTCCTACGCCGGGAACTGCAGTGGATTTCACTAAACTCGAACCAATCACTATCAGCCTTTACAGCCCCCATTTCCGGATTCCCTACTCGCAGAACTTTAATTTGACCTTCGAGCGCGAACTCCCGAGCAATATCGTGGCGCGGGTAAGCTATGTTGGCGCGCTTGGACGCCGAGAACAAATCACATATGAAGGTAATCCGATCACACAAGCGGGGCATGATGCGTGTCTCGCTCTTGCGGCATGCGTATCTGGTCGCAATAACCAAGTAAAGAACTTCCCAACCCACACTGCCTTCGCGCCCGGAAATCTGATCGCCAGCGTAGGAACAATCGATACTATTGGAAGCTCCAGTTACAACTCGCTGCAGTTGAGCGCCACGAAAGGCTTCACTCACGGATTCTTGTTCCAGGCGAGCTACACCTATGCGCATGCCCTGGATAATGGATCGAGCTTCGAGAATTCAGGGTTCGGAGGATCTTTCCGCGCATTCAATCAGTTTGTTCCGAGCTTAAACTATGGGGACTCTGCATTCGATGTTCGTCACCGATTCGTTTTTGCTCCCGTCTACCAGGTGCCGAACTGGAAACATCTTCCTGGACTGGGCTGGCTGCCGGATCCAATTGGACGCGGCTGGGAAGTCAGCGGCATTCTGACCTTGTCGACTGGATTCCCGCTTGACATCCGCACCGGCTCAGGCTCGCTGTCGCTTTTCTGTGCCTCATCAACCACGTTCTATGTTTGTCCTGACGTACCGAACCAGGTTGCACCTGTCAAATACTTGGATCCGCGCGTAGGTCAGAACTTCTGGTTTGATCCGAGCAGCTTCACGACAGAGGCTGTGGGAACATTCGGCAATACTCACCGTAATCCGTTGCGTGGCCCCGGAATCAACAGCACAGACTTTGCGATCTTCAAGAACATTTACTTCTGGCCTGGAAGTGAAAGTAAGTACATTCAACTCCGGTTGGAAAGCTACAACGTTTTCAATCACACTAACTTCTACGATCCGCTGACTGTACCGAACATCACCAACTCGATTACGAGTGGAACCTTCGGTCGCATCACTTCTGCCGCTCCGGGACGTCAGTCACAGCTCGCGGCAAAGATTTACTTCTAGTAATCCAGAGTTGTGGCTCAGGGCATCGTGTAAGCGATGCCCTTGATTTTTGGGAGAAAGTTATACTCCAAACAATGGAAAATGGCTGGCCACTCCCATGAAGAAGATGATGACAAACGTCAGATAAAAGCTGAGACGAGACGTAAGTGCCGACTGGCGCGCTAGTAATCCCAACTCCGGCGGCATCCCTGCAGCAGTCGCTCCCGCAGATTCCATCCAGCGCAGGACCTTCTTATTAGCCCGCCAAACGATTCCCCAAACGTTCAGCAGCAGAAACAATCCCATGCCACCGCCGATCCCGATTGCGAGCGAGCGATTGCTTTCCCATCCATGAGAATTGATTCGCAGAAAGAGCCAGCTGGCAAGGATCATTACAGCGGCAGTACCGATAAAAACCGTAGTTGCATTTCCGATGCGCAGCAGCACGTAGAAGATCACCCAAACTGCAACCCAGATCACGATCCAATTACCAAAGAACGCGCCGGCGTTGCCGTGTCCGTTCTTTGCCTCCGCTCCGACGATTTGCCCGAAATAGGCAAAGCCTGACAAAACCGCTACCAAGGCCCCCCAGCGAAACCAATTCAGAGCCCGCCACATCAGTCGAGGCAAAACGCGCGGACGAACTCCCGAATCGAGTTCAGCGGCGAAGGGTGTGCCGACAAGATTGAAGAAGTAGAGCAGTCCGATCCAACGAATGGCGCTTACGATGTGCAGCCAGCGCCAGAAGATCTCCAGATTCGGGGTTGCGCCTTGCGGCCAATGGACCAGCGGAGCGGCGGGAGCCATTCAGATCGAATCAGCGCCAGTAGAGATAAGCAATGCCGGCAATGGCGACGGCCAACGTCGCGGAGATTGCGATGCATATGAGCAAAGTAATGCCAAACTCGAACGGATTGCCTGGAGTCTGGTTCTGCGGTCGGACATCGGTCATGCGGATTACTGTATGACGCGGGAGCGCTGACGCGCAAGCCCAGGAATCTTTGCGAACTCGTTCCAGCTGCGTGTATCGTTGTTGCCGCAAATTCCAGAAATGTAGAGAGGACCCGGATGTTCACTCGTCGATTCGCCCTGCTGCTGTTCATGAGCCTCGCTGTAAGCTTGCGTGGATGGTCCGCGGATTCGGTACTGCAAGCCTCGGCTCCTGCTGCAGAAGCAAGATCCGCTCCAGAAAAGCTTGCTGCGGATACGCCGCGCGTTACTGCCGCCGGGGCGACGTTCACGGTGCCTGCCGGTTGGTCGATTATTACCGGCAAGAGCCTCGTAATCCTTGAACCTCCCGAGTCAGACACACACATTGCCATGGTCGATGCCGATGGAGCTGACGCCCGCGCTGCCGTCGCTTCTGGCTGGGCCGCCTATAAGCCCGAAGCTCACCGCCCGCTCAAGCTGGTCACGCCGCGCCCTGCGCGCAACGGCTGGGAGGACCGGCAAGTGTTCGATTATGAGACCTCACCTAATGAGCGTGCGGTCGTGCAGGCCATTGCGCTGCGCGCCGGAACTGCCTGGACGGTCGTCATTCTGGACGGAACCGAGCCGACCTTCGAGAAACGGAGCGCGCCGATCGGTCTCGTCTTGCAGAGCCTGCGCCCGAAGGGTTACCAGCGCGAGCTGTTCACAGGCCGCAAAGCGAACCCACTGGATCCCGCGCGAGTCGCTCAACTCAAGGATTTCGTGCAAGCCTCCATGCAGCAGCTCGGAATTCCCGGCGCCTCACTGGCACTCGTCGATCACGGCAAAGTCGCGTATCAGGGCGGATTCGGAGTGCGCGAACTCGGCAAGCCTGAGCGGGTAGACGAGAACACGGTGTTCATGGCAGCGTCGAATACTAAGGGCATGACCACGCTGCTCTTGTCCGAGTTGGTGGACGAGAAAAAGCTCAGGTGGGATGAACCGGTAATTGATGTCTACCCCAGCTTCAAGCTCGGCGATCCAGATACTACAAAACGCGTTCTCGTGAAGAACCTGATCTGCGCCTGCACCGGGCTGCCAAGACAGGATCTCGAATGGATCTTCGAATTCAAGCAAGCGACGCCTGAATCTTCGCTTGCCCTGCTCGGAACCATGCAGCCTACGAGCAAATACGGCGAGGTATTCCAGTACAGCAATCTCATGGCATCTGCCGCTGGATACATCGGCGCGCATCTCGTATTCCCCGATCGGGAACTTGGAGCTGCATATGACGCAGCCATGCAGCAGAAGATCTTCGATCCTCTGGGAATGAAGTACACAACCTTCGAAATGGCGCGAGCATTGCGCGGCAATCATGCAAGTCCGCACGGAGATGACGTCGATGGCAAACCCGCTGTAGCCAACATGGCATTCAATTACGCGGTTATGCCGCATCGTCCTGCAGGCGGCGTTTGGACTTCAGCAAGCGATCTGATCCGCTATGTACAACTCGAACTGGCGCTCGGGAAGCTGCCCAACGGAAAACAGCTTGTCTCACCGGAGAATCTGCTCGCGCGTCGGGCTCCGCAGATCGCTGTTGGCGAGGATCAGACTTATGGCATGGGCCTGATGGTAGACAAGACCTATGGTGTGCCCTTAGTCCACCATGGCGGCAGCATGGCCGGATATAAAAGCGACATCTACTTCCTTCCTGATTCCGGAATAGGGGCCGTCTTGCTCACCAATTCCGATAATGGCGGCATGATGCTGCGCCCGTTCATGCGCCGTCTCCTCGAAGTGGTCTTCGATGGCAAACCGGAGGCAGGAGGAGACGTGGCCGGCCAGGCTGCACGTCACAAGGCGGTTATTGCCAAGGAACGCGAACGGCTGGTCGTTCCGGCCGACGCATCGCTTGTAGGTAAGTTGGCAACTCACTACACCAGCAAAGAACTCGGCGATATTGCAGTGTTGAACAACAGTGGCTCGACTACCTTCGACTTCGGCGAATGGAAAAGCCTGGTGGCTTCGCGAAAGAATGACGATGGCACGATCTCGTTCATCACCATCGATCCAACCAATGACGGCTTCGAATTTGTAATGGGAGAACGCGCGGGCAAGCGCGTTTTGGTCATCCGCGATGGTCGGCACGAGTATGTGTTCACAGAGAGCGCTTGATGATGCAGCAGAGAAAGACGCAGCGTACTGCTATACGCTGCATCTTTCAACATTGGCTAAGTACTTGGACAGCGAGCGAGAATGTCTCTAAATCAACACCAACTCTTCCTGCTGCCTGCCAGTGACCTCGGCTTTTCCTGCACGGGTTAATACATTCACCTCGCTGCGAACCCCAAATTCAGGCAGGTAAATCCCCGGCTCGATGGAGAAGCATGTGTTAGGAAGAATCTCGCGCTCGTCTTTGGTTTCCAGATTATCGATGTTGGCGCCATTCCCGTGAATCGCTGAGCTGATGTTGTGTCCAGTTCGATGAATGAACTTATCTCCATAGCCTTTCGCGTTGATGAAGTCGCGCACGGCTTTGTCCACTTCCCACCCGGCAATTTTCATTCGTGCGGCGAAGGCTTTCTGCACCGTTTCGCAGCCTAGCTTGCGTGCGTCACGAACGATCGTAAAGACCTCGCGTTGACGCTCGCTGGGACTCTTCCCAATAAAGCCGGTCCAGGTGATGTCGTAATAACAGGCATCCCGATCTTTGGTCTTGGCCCAGATATCGAGCAGCAC
>DATLKS010000063.1:0-1660 GCA_035538255.1 Terriglobales bacterium | reverse complement strand
GTTCACTACGCCGGAGGTCCTCATAAAGCTGTTGAAGCTGCCAGGCAGCGTAGTTGAAGGCTTTGCCCAAAACCGCCAGCTCATCATGTCCGCGCACGTTGACCTGATGGTGAAAGTTCCTTCGGGCGAGGGCCGCGGCGCCCGCGGTGAGCTCGGAAAGGGGAGCTGTAATGGTGCGAGTGGTGTACCAGCCCAGTGCCGCAGCCGCCAGCAACGTCAGCAAAGCGGCAATCGGAACTATTATGAAAAGGCGTTGTCGCGCCTGCTGCGTGCTTTCGATGGCCTTCGCCCGATCCTGGAGTAACTGCTGGTTAAGTCTCTCCACGAGCAATGAACTCAAATGGATCGGGTCTCCGCTTTGTTGTACCAACTGGAGACCAATGGCGTTCCAATCACCCGCAGCTGCGAGCGCTAGCGAGGTGTCGAGTTGGGACGGCACTGCTACTCTCAAAGTTTCCAGCGCGCTCGAGATCGTGGGATCCCGTTCGTCAGCAGGTGGCACCGCGAGCTCTTGCTCGGCGTGTTCAATGTCCCGCAGGAACGTGGATCGAAGCGGGCCGATTTCGCTTGCAAACTGGCGAGTGTCGTGACTGCTTGCAAGCGCAGTCGCTCTGTCCCGAAATTGATCTACGTCGAGGTGGACACGGAGAATGGCCAGGGACCTCTGATCGGCGGCGCTAAGCCGCTGGGTGGGAGTGGCCATTTGCCGGAGCTGCCAGACGATTACTATATTAGCAGCGATCATAGAAAGCACGATCGCTGCGAAACAGGCGGTCAGACGCGTGCCGATGCTCAGTCGGCCTTCACGAAGCAGATTTCCGACTCCACCCCACTCAATTTTCTTCGGCTTAGTGTCGGCTTCCATCGCGTGGCTCTCGATTCGGCCTAAAACGTGTATCTGTCTGGTCTATTGACGCGGAGCTGCAGCGCCTTGATACGGAGTTGCATTCGCCGGAGCAGCAGATGTTTTGAGCATTCTTTCTAATTCGCCTTGCAAGTCCGCTGCGGCCTGCGGCGCGCGCTTTTTGCGACTGAGCACCGCATTGACTGTTTCAAAGTAGGCGCGTGAAACGTCTGGATATATCTTCCCCGCAGATGTGGACGGCCGCAATGCTGCTCCCTTACGAAACACTTCCAGAACACGAGGAAACTCTGGGTTAGCCGCGAGTACTTGGGGATCGCTATACAACTCGGGTATGGTTGGGGGCTCAGCGGAGTTCCGGCATCTTCTGAGTTGTTGTTCGCGGCTGCAGAGAAAGCGGACCAGCGTCGCTGCCTCGCGCGCATGACGCGAGTGACGCGAAACACCGTAACCTTTCCCCCCCAAAGTTGCGGCCACACCGAGTCTTCCTCTCGGCAGAGGGGCTATATCGAATCGGTCCTTTATGACTGAGTTTTGGTCACGGGAGACCGGATACGCGGTTGCCCAGTTACGCATGAAGGCCGCGTTTCCGGCCTCCCAGACGTTCAATGTGTCCCTCTCTCTGTAGGCAGTCACTGCGGGCGGTGAAATGAAGCCTACCCAGCGGGCCGCTCTTTCCCACGCACGAACTGCGTTCGGATTATTGACCGTGACCCTGCCTTTCTCATCGAGAATTGTCCCACCGCCCTCCGAAACCTGCCATTCCAAGGCATTGCAAGTCAGACGCTCCGAGGGTGC
>DATLKS010000062.1:0-1540 GCA_035538255.1 Terriglobales bacterium | reverse complement strand
AACTTCGAGCTGGTAACGGGGAATTCTCGCATTTTATGCGGACTTGAAACAATTTGGGTCAGCCCCACGCAGCTCAACGAACTTCGATCTCTGTCGAGTTTTTGGCATGGGTAGAGGTGGAAACGTCGAGGGAAGCGCCGTTAGACTCTTCCGTCTGCTGTGCACTGAGCGCGACGGAGCGGGACAGCCTGCTGGAACCGCTTTTGGCCTGGATCGTTGCCTGCAGTTCTTCGAGCAGCGTCATGGAATGTGCAGGGAACACGCTCCCTGCCTTACATGGCAGGACATGAATCATCGATCCTCCTTTTTGGATTGGAACGTCTCTCCGTGACGTGCCAACATGCTTAGCGAGCGGTTGGGTCCACAGCCTAGCGCGCGAGGATTTGTTCGAAATACGCGAGCGCCCGTGGATCATGCGTTTGCCCCAGCCAGAAGATCGCCTCCTTGCGAACCGTGGGATTGGTATTCGTTTGGGCAACGTGCAGCAGTTCTGGAACTGCCTGGTCTTTCGGCAGCTGGCTCAGCGCAAACACAGCCTTCTTCTTCACTGCGGTTTCAGGATCGTTCTCCACCGCGTCCTGCAGTGTTGCCACCGCCTTTTTCCCCGCCTTCTGCGCCACCCAGAAGATGGCTTGCTCTCGCACCCCGCTATCCGCGTCTGACTTGGCCAAGCCGATCAGATCATCCACTGCCGCCGGATCACGGTTCACCGAAAAATCGAAGCTCAGCTTCTTGCGAAACTCAGGATCAGGGTCGCTCTTCAGCTTTTCCAGTGCCAGCAAGCCGTCGTGCCCGCGTCCCGCCCCTAGCCAGAACCCAGCCTTCTCCCGTAACCACAGCGGGTTCGATGATGAGGCGAAGCCCTCGAGTGCCGTCGTCGCCTTTGAGGTTTCATGCATCGCGATCGCCGCCAGTGCTTGGTCCGCTCCACGCTTGTTTTCTGCCGTCACCAGGCGCGCTAACCACGCCACGCTGTCGTCTGCTTTCACATCCGTGAGCCACGTGAAGGGCAACCCTCCTGCATCCAGACGGCAACCGGTTCCAACGAAGCGAATCTTATCTACCGCGCCCTGATCAATCCGCACTAGCAGGTTGATACTCGTCTGCGTCTGTTGCTCGCTATTCCCGGAGCGGAAGTTGTTGTCTGAACCCTCGAGTTGATCGACACCGCAGCATCCATCGTCCGCGTTCCACCCCGCCTCGCCTCCGGAGCATGCAGAGAAGCGCGATCCTGGAACCGCTGCCACCTGATACCCAAGCCAGAGCGGTCCAGGTGAATGCTCGAACCTGTCCACGGTTGCCGCCAATCCGGCGGTTACCGCCTCGGTACGGAACTGCGCGTTGACCACCTTCGGCGGCTGTTGCGCTATCGCCAGCATCGACACGCCGAGGATGGACGCCAAATACCATTCGTGTCTCATGGGGACTCCTCGCTACTTATTCAGAATTTCAAGCATGTATTTCGTGGCTTCCTCGTCATGCATCAGGCTCAGCTGCTGCACCAGGTACTTCTTCAATTCAAGGTCCTTTTCGCTGCGCG
>DATLKS010000061.1:0-3915 GCA_035538255.1 Terriglobales bacterium | reverse complement strand
AAGAGAGAGTAGTTGGAGCCCTCGGGACCGATGTAGTCCACTGGAATGTAGCGATGGATTCCGTGGAACTCTCCGATAAAGACTAGTGAGATGCGCTCATTTACGTCGGCAGATCCGTCTTTATGAATGTCGATGTCGGCGCTGAAATCGGAGATGCGCCAAGTGCGCTCCTGCGCGTGCGCGGGCCGAGCGAACGCCAGCAGGAAGAAGATCAAGAACGAGGCGGCGAATCTCAAAGAACGATTTTCGTTCACTTGCACGCTAGAACTTCACCACGGGAGTAGCGCGATCCTCAGCGGTTTCGGTTTGGAAGAACTGCCGAGGTGTGAAATTGAACATTCCAGCGATGATGTTGCTGGGAAAAGTTGCGATCTTGGTATTCAGATCGCGCACAACGGCGTTGTAATACCGGCGCGAGTTCTGGATGGCGTCTTCCGTCTGACTCAGCGATGACTGCAGCGACGTGAACTGCTCTGATGCGCGAAGCTGGGGATAATTTTCCGCCACTGCGAGCAAGCCCCGTAGAGCTTGCGTGAGTTGACCCTCCGCCTGGGCCTTTTCATCGACTGTGGTGGCCGACATCGCTGCGGAACGATACCGGGCAATGTTCTCGAAAGTTCCCTTTTCGTGGGCGGCGTAGCCTTTTACTGTTTCGACCAGATTGGGAATAAGATCGTGTCGCCGCTTGAGTTGCACGTCGATGTCGCTCCACGCAGAATCGGCACGCACGCGTAGTCCTGCGAGTCCGTTGTAGAGGACAACCAGCAACAACACGACGACGATAATCGCGATCAGCGCGAAGAGCATTCATTCCTCCGGCTTTCACGCCGTGGCAGACCTATCCACGGCTGGAAATGTACGAATGCAGTTGGCCGGAAGGTACCACACACGCAAGGCGGCGGCAAATGAAAATGCTGAAGAAGTAAACAGAGTCACATCGAGGGGATTTCGCGATTCGTGATTGCGCGATCGAGAGCAACCAATCCGCAATCTCGAAATCACGAATCCTGAAAGTTGCGCGAGCGAGGTTCTTGCCTCACGCCGCTCTTGATCGAATAGTTTTGTTTGAACGGGCGTTGCTAATGGCTGCGCCCTTCTTTCCCCTAACCGCGGCGGTGCGGCTGGATCTTGAGCTTGACCTGCCCTGCGCTGAACCCGACTTCGATGTCCGCATTCCGGCGCTGGTCTTGCGCGAGCTACTGCCGCGCGATGTTCGCGTTCCCGTTTCGCTGGCCCGACCGGAGCGCGAGGAGCTGCGCTTCGCCCGTGCGCTGCTGCTGCGAGTGGATGCTGATCGTGATGAACTGCGTCCCTTGCCCTCGCCTGCGCGAGCTGTGGTCTTTCTCTCAGAAGAACGTCCTTCACTGCGGTTTTGGTTGCGCGAACGCACGGCGTTTGCCTGCCCCGAGGTACGACGTGGAGCCGATCCTTCAGCCCTCGCAGTGCCTCGTCGTGAAGTCGCGCGATGACTGCGACCGGCCTCCGCTTGCTCCGCCGTGTCGCGACTGACGATCTTGTTAAAATTGCTGCGCTGACCGCTCGCCGTGGTTTCCTGGAAGAGCAGCGCAAGGCCGCGCTCGTCGAATTTGTCGAACCACTCGTCCCAGGAGATCTCCTGGAGCGAATCTTCGCCGCTGTAACCGGGAGAATCTATGCGCAGAATGCCTACGTCGTCGGCGCCTCCAGTCCTCTTGACGCAGGCTGGCCTGGCCCCGCGCTCTTCCGCCCAACGGCGGATCTCGTCATGATCTGTGGTCACCCGACTTGTTGCTGATGGCATGATTGTTTGTCTCCTTTCTCCCTGCGAATGCGATGCAGGCGATGTTTTCGTGCCGTCTGATTGCGGACGCGTCAACTCACGCCGCCGTAGTTTCGCCTCCCATTATGGAAAGCACCTCGCCAGTGATGTAGCTGGAGCAGGCTTCAGCAGCAAAGAACACGTAAGCTGGCGCGACCTCCTCTGGCTGGGCCGGACGGCCCATAGGTGAACCCGCACCATGCTTGCCGGCTTCTTCCGCTGGTTTGTCCGCGATATTGAGCGGAGTCCATACTGGCCCTGGCGCTATGCAATTCACGCGAATACCCTTTTCAACCAGGTTCTGCGCCAATGATTTGGAGAATGCGTTGATTGCGCCCTTGGTCGCAGCGTAGTCGAGCAGCTTCTTGTTGCCCTCAAGGCCTGTCTCCGAGCTGGTATTCACGATCGCGCTTCCTGGTTTCAGATGTTGGATCGCCGCTTTAGCCATGTAGAAATAACCGAAGATGTTGGTGCGGAAGGTCTTTTCCCACTGCTCCTCGCTGAGCTGCTCGAGTCCTTCCTGACGATGCTGGAATGCGGCGTTATTCACGAGGATGTCGAGCTTGCCGAACTTGCGGATGGTCTGAGCCACAGCTCGCCGGCAAAATGACACGTCGGTTACATCACCCGGAATCAGCAGACACTCGCGCCCTTCGTTCCTGACAGCCTCTGCGGTTTGTTCTGCATCCTGCTGCTCTTCGGGAAGATAGATGATCGCGACATCTGCGCCTTCGCGTGCATAGAGGACGGCGACTGCACGTCCAATGCCTCAATCACCGCCAGTGATGATGGCTACTTTGTCCTTCAACTTCTCAGAACTTTTGTAGAGCGGAGCTTCATACCGCGGCCTGGGTTCCATTTTGGCCTCAAGACCCGGGCGCGGTTGATGCTGTGGCGGGAAGGGCGATTTCGGCTCCTGCTGCGGCCCAGTTTCACGGGAAGGAAACTGCATGACTGTCCCCTTCTTTTGTTCTTCCTGACTAGCAGGTTTCTGTTTGGATTGTGACTTACGGGAAGGCTTGGTAGGCATGAGCACTCTCCAACTTGCCACAAGTAGAGACGCAGGATAGGTCTCTACTTGTGGCTGGCATATGCGGTTGGAATTGTTATGCCGGTTTCTGGTTGTAGCGCTTTGCTGCCATTTCACCTAACGCAGTAAGCGGAGACTTAGTCACTGCATTGTGACTGTCTTTGCCTCTGCGCTTCTCGTCAGACTCGCCGGCGGAGGGCAGAGTGCGATTCACGATTCCAAGAATCTCTGTTGTGAGCCCTGGAGCGAGTCCGTGGAAGCGGGCCAGCAGTTCCGCTTGCCAGGTGATGATCAGCTCGGCGCGTCCGGTTACTGTGGCATCGACGATCTGCCTGGCGGCGCGGCTCACGCTGATCGACGACACAGGATTCGTGCCGCTCAGGCTGAACCAGGTGAATTCCTGGCTGTGCTTGCCCTTGAATTCGGCGTTGATATGCGATCCCGTGCGCATCAGTCCGGGGACAACAGTTACGACTTTGATGTCGGTCTTTGCCAATTCGGAACGCAGTCCTTCAGAAAAGGCCACAGCGGCAAACTTTGAGCAGCTATAAGGAAGGAGATGGGGGACACTTACTTTTCCACCAATCGAGGTGATGTTCACGATGCGAGTTTCACCGCGGCGCTGCATTTCCGGCAGGGCGGCCAACGTTGCATATACCTGACTCCAGAAATTCACCTTCATGGCTTCTTCGAAGTCGCCGATATTCTGATTCTCGAATGGACCGACGGCGATGATGCCGGCATTATTTACAAGAACGTCGATGCCGCCAAAGTGGCTCTGCACTCTGAGCACGGTGCTTTCCATCTGCTCGCGATCCGAGACGTCACACACGAGCGTCGTCACTCTACTGCCAGTTTCTCGCTCGATGCACTCACGCGCGCGCTCCAGCTCCTCGGCGTCGCGCGCGCAAATGGCGATTTGAGCTCCACGCCGAGCAAACTCCTCGGCCATAGCCAGTCCGAGTCCGCGGGACCCACCTGTTATGAAGACCACCTTACCATTAAGGGAAAACGAGCTGCGGCGCCGGATGAGTGCGGCGGCGGCCACGCCGGCAGCTGCAGCACCCAAAACGAGACCGCCTGCAGT
>DATLKS010000060.1:0-2033 GCA_035538255.1 Terriglobales bacterium | reverse complement strand
GATTATCGATGCCTACTACGGCAAGCCTGCCGATAGAGCGTATTTTGAATCCTGCTCTGATGGTGGCCGCGAAGGTTTGATTGAGGCACAGCGCTTTCCTGAGGACTACGACGGAATTATGTCCGGCGCGCCGGCGGCTGCGTGGTCGACCGGGGTCGCAGCAGGTGTGCGTATGGTGCAAAGACTCAGCGATCCCGCTGGGTATATTCCCGATCGCAAGCTTCCTGCCATCCAGCGAGCCGTGCTAGCAGCATGCGATGAGCTCGATGGCGTGAAGGATGGCATCATCGGCGATCCGTCGATGTGTCATTTCGATCCACAGGTGCTGCTCTGCAAGCAGGACGATGAGCTCGACTGCCTCACTCAGCCGCAGATCGAAACGCTGAAATTGCTCTACGCTGGTGCGAAGGACGACCATGGGGTTCAGCTCAGCTCCGGTGCTTCCATGGGAGACGAGACAGGCTGGAAGGACTGGATCGTCGGAACGGATCCAGTGCAGTCTTATGGCGTCCGCTATGTGTACAACTATGTCCGCTACATGGTCGCCGATCCAAAAATCAATGTGCTTACGGCGGATCCAGATGAGCTGTTGCGTAGGTCGAGAGAAAAGAATGCCGCCAATCTGGATGCAGTCAATCCCGATTTAAGCCGGTTTGCGGCGCACGGCGGAAAACTGATTCTCTTTCACGGATGGGACGATCCCGCCGTCCCGCCCGGAAACACTGTTATCTATTTCGAAAGTGTGAAAAAGAAGATGGGCGCCGAAAAAACCGATAGTTTCGCCCGTCTTTACATGGTGCCCGGCATGGAACACTGCGGCCTCGGCCCAGGCGCGAACAGTCTTGGGCAGTACGGCGGCGAGACCGCTGCAGGGCCGAAATACGGCCTCTTCGATTCGCTTGAAAGTTGGGTCGAGAAAGGCTCGCCTCTGGAAAACGTGGTCGCCACACACTATGCAATGGGACCGAATGGCACGTTGAAACCGACACTCACGAGGCCGCTCTGCGCCTATCCAAAAGTCGCAAAATACTCGGGCTCGGGCGACACCAACGACGCCGCCAACTTCGCCTGCATCGCGCCGTGAACTGCGTAGTGCTCCCGTCTCTGCGAAGCGAACCGCAAGTGCAGCACCACCTTGATTTGATATGGTGATTTCCTAAGCCAAGAGCGCACCATTCAAAGAATTGAGACGAAACTCTGCCCACAAACAGGGCACCACGATTCTTATGCGACATCGTCAGATCACCTTGGGAATTGTCGATTGCGGATTGCGGAAGGCTTTCTCTCCGAAACTCAACCCCTGCTCCGCCAATTGACGAAGTTCTGGTCTCTTCTAAAAGCAGGCTATTGACTCCACTAGACATTCGACATGCTGGTCGGTGAGCGAGATACGCGGATGGTATATGTGCCGCAGCTCAGATCAGGCTGGTCGAGCCGAGTGATCCTCGTGACAACCCACCTTTAGGCTAGCCGCACGGTAATCAAGTCATACTGGTCCAAATGCGGCAGCGTGATCACGGTATTGGTTCCCTCATTCTCAATGCGAAGTTCGTTTCCCGCGAGATCGGTTGCCCGCCGAACCCGTCTTTCGCGAAGCAGGATTCTCGTGTTAGCGATCGGGATCACGTCCACAATATTGGTGTAACCGCTGGGTTCGGTGCGGTCTGAGACGGGATTCGCCGCATTGCTGGGCTTGGCGGTGATTCCATTTACGAGGGCTATGCGCAGCTCCCGCCCAAGCTGGTTGTAAATTGCGTCCACCACGGTCGGCGCCTCAACCCAGACGGCCGGCTTATAGAATCCGTCTACCAGGTGACGAAAGACGTCCGCAATGACCGGAAGATTCTGCTCGTGATATTCCTGAAAGAACCGATAGCCAGCGTAGACGAACTGGCCTTTGCCTTTTCGGCCGATTACGATCACCGGCTGGTCCGTGGTCTCAAGTGGGTAGGCGACGTCTTCCAAAGGGAAGCCCTCACGCCGGGTTGCGGATAACCGGATCAGGCGCCCCATAATTTGGTGGCTGGCATCCG
>DATLKS010000059.1:0-3152 GCA_035538255.1 Terriglobales bacterium | reverse complement strand
ACTAAAGATGTGAACTTCACCATCGCCTTAGCATTCGGTTCCGAAGGCGAAGTCGCCATCGAAACTGCGCACAAGTCTCTGCAGAAAGGCTACGAGCACGCATACACCGAATACGCCAAGGGATGGCGTGATTGGATTGAGACGCTCAAGCCGGTCGACGCGAAGTATCGCGACCAATATCAGATCGCCGCGATGGTGATGAAGGCGCATGAAGACAAAACCTATCGCGGCGCCGGGGCCGCATCGCTCACGATCCCCTGGGGCGATGAAACCGATGCCGACCAGCCTTCGGTCGGCGGATATCACCTGGTGTGGGCGCGCGATTTATACGAAGTCGCGACCGCGTTCTACGCAATGGGCGATAAGGAAGCCGCCGACCGCGCGCTGAATTATTTGTTCAATGTGCAGCAGAAAGCCGATGGATCGTTCCCGCAAAACTCCTGGCTCGATGGCCGTCCATTCTGGGGATCGCTGCAGATGGACGAAGTTTCGTATCCATTAATCCTGGCATGGCAGCTTGGCCGCACCGACTCGCAAACCTATGACAAGCACGTGAAACCCGCCGCGAATTTCATCGTGAAGAGCGGTCCGGCATCTCCGCAGGAACGCTGGGAAGAACAATCAGGCTACTCGCCGTCAACCATCGCCGCTGAGATTGCCGGACTGGTTTGCGCGGCGAAGATCGCGCAGATGAACCATGATGAGACCTCGCGCGCGCAATGGCTCACGACCGCCGACGACTGGGCCAACAAGCTCGAAGGCTGGACGGTAACGAGCAATGGAAAATACGCCGATCGCTATTACCTGCGGTTGACGCAGCACGGCCAGCCGAATGCCGGCGAGATGATCAACATTGCAAATAAAGGCGGTACCTGGGATGAGCGCGAGATCGTCGATGCAGGGTTTCTTGAACTGGTGAGATTGGGCATCCGTCCGCCCGACGATCCTCTAATCGGAAAGTCGCTTGGAGTGGTCGATACCGTGATCAAAGTGGACACGCCGAATGGTCCAGTCTGGTATCGGTATAACCACGATGGATATGGTGAGCAGGTCGATGGTCATGGCTATAACGAAGTCGGCGTCGGACGACTTTGGGTTCTGCTCGTCGGCGAACGCGGCGAGTATGCGGTCGCTTCCGGTCAGGATCCAACGCCGTACCTCGATGCCATGCAGAAGATGTCCAATGCCGGTCACATGCTCGGTGAGCAAGTGTGGGACCGCAAAGATTCCCCCGATCCTGCTCGCTTCCAGATCGGAGAAGCTACCGGCTCGGCAACGCCTCTGAACTGGACGTGCGCGCAGTTCGTGAGGCTGGCGGTCGCCGCCGAGGAAAAAAAGCTGCCCGAGACCCCAGCCGTTGTCCTGGAGCATTTTCAGCAGTTGCGGAAGGCAGGGCTGGCCACGTCGAGCGCACAGGCCGACGTCAGAAAGTAGTTGCTTCCCAAAGCATGTTCAGAGTGCCTGTACACTGCACTCAAGGATGATCTTTTATGCCAATCCCTCCGGACACTGTCATCCCTGGGCGCACAAGGAGCCAGCGATTGTGTTGAAGCCGCTGGTGCGCGCCGGGGGATCTCGTGTTCGTTAGTGCAACGGAAAGCAGATTCCCCGCGCTGAAAACCCGATCACGGCGTCAGCTATGTCTTCGCGGCGGCGCGAAGAAGGGCAGTTCTTCGTTTAAATCCTTTGTTTTCTTCTCCCATTTTAGAACTGCGATCAACGGATCGCGACACTTCACCCTATTGACCTTTTTCCTCGATTCGTCCTAGCCGAACTTCGTCACCCATTTTAGGAATTGAGGGATTTTTGAGGATTTATATCGAATAAGTATGTTTGCCTGCAATCGGCGATGCTGCAAAGTCAATGTAGTGTAGACCAACTCTCTTGAAGGCTGATCATAGGCATGCCAAGATCCGCGCAGAATGTTTCTGCGACCGAACCGGCGGAAGAAAGACGGCAAGGAACATACGTATTGGTCGCTGGTGGAAACGATTCGTACCGCCGATGGTCCGCGACAGCGGACTTTGTGCTATCTGGGCGAGCTGAACAGTTCGGCCCAGGCGCGCTGGTTGAAGACGGTGGAGGTCTTCAACGAGCAGGGCGAGGCAGAGCAGTTGAAGTTGTTTCCGGCGCAAGTGGCGCCTCCGCCCGACGATCCGCAGGTCGTACGCGTGCTGGTGAACAAGGTACGACTGGAGCGTGTGCGCCAGTTCGGGGCCTGCTGGTTGGGGCTGGAACTGTGGCGACAGCTGGAATTAGATCGCTTCTTTGAAGCCTGCGTGGATGAGCAAGCGGCCGATGTGCCGTGGTCGCGCGTGACCGCAGTGCTTGCGATCAATCGGCTGTGTTCGCCGGGCAGCGAGCTGGCGATTGAAGAGCGCTGGTACCCGAACACCGCCCTGGACGATTTGCTCGAGATCGAAGAAGGCAAGATTAACGACACTCGACTGTACCGCTGCCTGGACCGGATTCTTCCGCATAAGAAGCCGCAGTCATCGCGCAGCCCTCAGCCAGCGGAGTTCACAATGCTCAGCCTCTCTCAGCCATGAAGGTGCTCGCGTTGGTTTCAACTATGCAGAGTGCTGATATTGTTCTGCCTACCGTCGATGGTCGCGAAATCCGCCTGCGCCGCATTACCGAACCAACGCCAGAGCAGAAAGCCGTACTCCACCAACTTGGTCTCAGCCTCCCGGAGAGATTCGAACTGAATCGAAAATGTAGTGTAGACTTCGCTACTGCCTGAACTGATTCTGAACGACTTAACTGCAGTTCACCCTAATTCGTGACGAACTTCGGCTAGCACAGAATCAGGAGTCAAAATCGCGACAGGTGCCATGGTGGGAACTGCACATCAAAAGGTCAGCAAGACTGCGGCCGCTCAATCTTCTAATCGAACTGGCATTTCTCGCCATCTCACGCCGACAACCCGACGGGTTGAACCCATCCATCGATGGGTTACCCGACGGGTTTGCATGGGATACCCGATGGGTTCAAAATGGGTTTAAATCGCGTAAGTCCTTTAGATGATGGGATCACAGGGATTTCGATGTTCTTCGCTCAATCCGTAGATCGCAAATGCGGCGAGACAAGGTGGATCCGGCTACTAGTAGAAAAGTATTATCGAGACCACCTCAATTCTCATGTAGCTTTCT
>DATLKS010000058.1:0-1568 GCA_035538255.1 Terriglobales bacterium | reverse complement strand
AAATGGATTGCAAGTTTCATAAGCTGCGCTTAACTACGCCCAGTGCACCTCGGAAAGGGTGGCCCACGCACGTTAGATACAATTACGCAACAAAGGTTTCAGACGAAAGCTGGCTGGTATCGTGAGCATGCCCTCCGGTGTTGGCACGGCAGAGGTCGATAGCTGAGCGTGGGTCCGACAACAGATTCGGGCGATTTTCCAACCCACAAAATGCGATCTCTTGTATGACTTGCGTTGCGTTTGGCAGTCCCCGCGTGCTTGTAAGTTATTGTAAAACCTACTCAGCCAGCGCTGTCACGGCAGCGATCTAAGCGGCTGCGCGAATCAGTACCGGTAAACGTTAGTGTCATGTAGGGCCCCTTCGGCCCGCGAAACCTCATGAAAATCACTCAGAGTTAAGATCACAACGGTCCGGGGCGGCGAGGTCGATTAAAGCGTGGAGAAGTTGAGGCCGTGTTAGTGTCTGATCCGGAGCGTGCGTGTTTGAGCGGATAATTGGGCGTCGTTGTTCTCCCCTGGGGGGAGCGGCGATAGCCTGCGACCCTGGTTAAAGTAACCGCAGCACGCTCTCCGCTCCCGGCCAGGAGGAAGCTGATGTCCTACAGGATAGCGGGAATCGATGTTCATAAAAAGATGCTGGCTGTAGTTGTGTCGAACGTCGAAATCGAAAACGAATACCAATTTGAGCGACGAATGTTTGGCAGCAACCCCGAACAACTGCGATCGCTGGCTGCATGGCTGCTCGAGCAAGAGGTCGAGGAAGTAGTCATGGAATCGACGGCCCAATATTGGAAACCAGTCTGGGAAGCGTTGGAACGGTATTGGAAGCCGATCCGCGAGAAGCGGGAAGGCGCACGCCGTAAGTCGGGAACGCTGCATCTGGCGCAAGCACAGTCCAATCGCGGTCGGCGCGGACGCAAGAGGGATTTCCCCGATGCCGAACGCTTGGTGAAGCGGCTGGTGGCTCGAGAATTAACTCTGAGCTTTGTGCCCGATCCCGAGCAGCGTCTGTGGCGGACAGTGACGCGCAGAAAGTACCAACTGACGCGCGATCACACGCGCCTGCAGAACCAATTGGAATCCCTTCTGGAAGAGGCCCACATTAAGTTGTCCAGCCTGGTCTCGAATTTGCTCGGCGCCAGTGCACGGCGCATGCTGAAGGCGCTGGCTGAGGGTGAAACCAACCCTGCGGCTCTGGCCGCTTTGGCCGATGAGCGCTTGCGCGCCACGCCGGAACAATTGTGTGATGCACTCGGCGCGTGCACGGACCTCAAGCCCGTGTACCGACGGCTCCTGAAGATGGCACTGGAGCAGTTGCAATTCCTCGAACAACAGATCGGCCAACTGGATCAAGAGCTGGCCAGTCTGCTCCGCCCGCACCAAGATGCAGTCCAGCGGCTCGCGGAGGTGCCGGGTCTCGGAGCGGATTCAGCGCAGCAGATCATTGCCGAAGTCGGTCCCGCAGCAGCGACTTTTCCTTCTGAGAAATCTCTCTCCTCCTGGGTTGGTGCCTGTCCCGGCGACGAAGAGAGCGCAGGGGTGAACTACAGCCACCGATCCCCGAAGGG
>DATLKS010000057.1:0-2017 GCA_035538255.1 Terriglobales bacterium | reverse complement strand
CGACTCTCCCGAATTGAGACAGCGCAGATCGACCTCGCTCCTTCTTCTCCGCAGTGGCCGGCGGATTCTGCTGCAGCGCAGATCTCGCTACGAAAGCCTAATGCCGGATATGTGGGAGCTGCCTCAGTCCGTCCGCGACATTGGTCGCAAGCCCCTGCTGGTGGTGAAGCACTCGATCACAACTACAGACTGGACCGTTCGCGTCATCGCAGGTGGCAGAGCGAACATTCGCGATGACATGCGTTGGGTGACGCTGAGCGATGTTGCCCAACTTCCGCTCACAGGACTCACCCGCAAGGTTTTGCGCAAGCTGAGTTTGCTTGCATAAAATTAACCCTGGGTGGTTGAGCCACCAGTCTTCGTCTTCTAAGGAGCTTCCATGGCGCTTGCGTCCGGCGTAAAAGCCCCGGAATTCGCTCTCACCAGTAGCAAAGGAAAATCATTAGTGCTTTCTGACGTTCTAAAACGCGGGCCTGCAGTCCTCTCGTTCTTTAAGGTCAGTTGTCCGGTGTGCCAATACGCATTTCCTTATCTGGAGAGGCTCTGGCAAGTTCACAAGTCCGAACCAGTGACGTTCATCGGGATCTCGCAAGATAACGCGGCAGAGACGGAAGCCTTCGTCAAAAAGTATGGGATAAGTTTTCCAGTTGCTCTCGATGACCCGGGACGCTACATCGTTTCAAATGCGTACAAACTGACCAATGTGCCCACGGTATATCTCGTGGACCGAGATGGAGAAATTCAGGTCAGCAGCGTGGGATGGGCACGTCAGGATATTGAGGAGATCAATCTCAAACTGTCGATGATGGATCACGCGCAGCAACAATTTCCGGTGTTCAAGCCGGGGGAGGACGTCGCGGCTTTCAAAGCTGGTTGAAGCGCGAAGAACTAGCCGCCGGTCGGCGGCAAACCCGCAACGATAAATACTGGTACTCGACGCAAAGCATTTGCTTATGGCGATCGGCAATTTCCCTTTGGCAATCGCTGTTGCTTCTGACTCTTCCTGTACTAACGTAACTATTTAGTTAAGGTGAACACCTAGTGCTGACTGCCCATATAGAGGGCTAGACTTCATCTCTTGGCTGTATTCCCGGAAAAGTAGAACAGGCCGGCTGCGCCTGTGCGCAGCCAGATCCGCCTCGCCAGACTCAGCGCGAGCATGCGGCTGCAGATGCCGGGGAACGAGATGGCATTCGGCTTCCTCCAACGCGGATCGCTCGCTGCACATGCGCGCCAGGTGCAGCTATCTTCCTACGAACCGTCGATTCACCTTAATGGACTCGTGCGCGGCGTGGACAACATCCGCCACGATGTGGCCCTGAGCGCGCGGATCATGGAAACCACGCGCCAGCACATTCTCCGTCTGATTACCAAATATGGCGAAATCGAACCTCTTATCGAGGAATCCGCCGCGCCACGCAGGCCGCTTTCGCGGGTCCTCGGGCCGGGTACAGGCCCCGGCTCTGCGAAAACGCTGGAAGGAAGCGAATTTAAGCACGCGCTCGTCGAGCTGCATGTATCCGCGTTGAATCGCGCAAAGGCCGACAACAATATTTCCATCGATCTGCTGGCGCGATTGGCATCGATAAAGTTTCAGCGCGGCGAAATGCTGGCGCAATTCGCGCAGGCTCTGGAGCAGTGCCGCACCAAACTCAAATCGTATGACGGTCCGCGTCAGATGTTCGGCGGGAAGGCGGTGGAGCTTCGCGAGCGCTTTGCCAAGTTCCAGATCAGCAAGAAGGCTGTGCTCAGAAAAGTCGGACAGAGTCTCTTTGCGACCGCTCGCGAAATCGAAAAGGAATCGATCTCCCGCATGCGCCGCTCGCTCTTCGGGGACGCGGAGATGACTACCTACGATTTGTTCCTGAACCGGCTACTCTACACCGAAGACGGACACGACGATTATCTCAATGCCGAGCAATACGTAATGCTTGGCAACTATGATCGCGACCCAGATCGTTTTGACACCATGCAGGCAATCGCCTGCGACTTTTTGCGCTCCCTCCAGCCGCAAGGG
>DATLKS010000056.1:0-4061 GCA_035538255.1 Terriglobales bacterium | reverse complement strand
TCGCCGGTCTGGGATACGGCGCTAACGCTGCGGTCGCTGACGGCCAGCGGCGTCGCCGACCATCCCGCAATCGACAAAGCGGTCCGCTGGCTGCTCGACATGCAGATTCATCGCCCGGGCGATTGGTGCGCGAAAGTCAAGGTCGAGCCGAGCGGCTGGTGCTTCGAATACGCCAACGATTTCTATCCCGACGTCGACGACACGGCGATGGTTGCGTTGGGGCTAAGCAAGATACAGGTGCCGAACGAACGCTACCAGCATGAATCTGTGCAGCGTGCCATTGACTGGATATTTTCCATGCAGTGCAAGAATGGGGGCTGGGCGTCATTCGACAAAGATAATGACAAGATGGTCTTTCAGAACATCCCCTTCGCCGATCACAACGCGATGCTCGATCCGGCTACCGTAGACATCACCGGCCGTATCCTGGAATGCCTGGCGACCTACGGATACAGCCAGAAAGATTCGAGAGTAAAACGCGCGATTGAGTTCCTGAAACGGGAACAGGAGCCGGATGGTTCATGGTTTGGCCGCTGGGGCGTGAACTACATCTACGGCACTATGTTGGCGCTCCGTGGACTTGAAGCCATCGGCGCAGATAATCATGAGCCATGCGTCCAACAGGCTGCCGAGTGGCTGCGCATGTATCAGAACCCGGATGGCGGCTGGGGCGAGAGCTGTATGTCTTACGACGAGCCGACGACCAAAGGAATTGGCAGCAGCACTCCGTCGCAAACAGCATGGGCCATTATGGGACTGCTCGCAGCCGGAGATACGCGAAGTGACGCAGTCGCACGCGGCATCGCATATCTACTGCGGACGCAACGCAGAGATGGGGGCTGGGACGAGCCTGAGTACACCGGCACAGGCTTCCCGCGCGTGTTTTACCTGGCCTACCACTTGTATCGAGTTTATTTCCCGTTGATTGCGCTTACGATTTACGGGAAGGTGTGCTCCGCGAGCGCAATTAGTTTGTGAATTTCGTAATGATGAGGCAAGGGAAGGAGAGCTGCTTGGCGGGACCAATCTCACAAATGTGGACGGTATCAACTTACGTCCTCAAACAGAAGTTAAAAGGACGCAAGCGTTACCCGCTTGTGCTTATGCTGGAGCCGCTCTTCCGCTGCAATCTGGCATGCGCTGGGTGCGGGAAGATCCAGTACCCGCCGCACATTCTGAAGCAGCAGCTCACGCCGGGAGAATGCTTCCGTGCAGTGGACGAATGCGGAGCGCCGGTTGTCAGCATTCCCGGTGGCGAGCCGCTGATGCACTCAGAAATCGACAAGATTGTCGAAGGTCTGATCGCGCGGAAAAAGTACATCTATCTCTGTACCAATGCTCTGCTGCTTAAAGAGAAGCTCGATCTGTTCAAGCCGAGCAAGTACCTCACGTTTTCAGTCCATATCGACGGACAGCGTGAGCACCACGATTTTTCAGTTTGCCGTGAAGGTGGATACGAGATGGCGGTCGAGGGCATTAAGGAGGCCATTCGCCGCGGATTCCGCGTCACGACAAACACAACTCTCTTCGATGGCGCCGATCCCAACAGCGTCCGCGCGCACTTTGACGAGATGATGCGGCTCGGCGTCGAGAGCATGATGCTATCCCCGGGGTACTCGTACGACAAAGCGCCCGACCAGAAGCACTTTCTCGGACGTGCGCGCATTCGCCGTCTCTTCCGCGCAATCCTGTCGAATAGGAAAAAGAACTGGCGCTTCAACCAGTCGCCGCTGTTCCTGGAGTTCCTCATGGGCCGGCAACATTACGCATGCACGCCCTGGGGAATGCCGACGTTCAACATCTTCGGCTGGCAGAAGCCCTGTTATCTACTTCAGGATGGGTATGCTGATACATTCCAAGAGCTGATGGAAGCGACTGAGTGGCAAAACTACGGTACCGAATCGGGAAATCCACGCTGCGCCAATTGCATGGTACACAGCGGCTACGAAGCTTCGGCAGTGAACGACACCTTCAGCTCACTGGCCGGCTTCATGCGTACAGTTCGCGCGACGTTCGCACATTACGACGATGAAACCGCCCTCAAGCTGCTAAGCGAGCCAGTTCGGCCAGTACATGCCTTCAATCCGCTCGTCAAAATTGAAACTCAGACGAGCGAATTAGAAGGAACGAGGGTGTGAGGAATCAATGACAGAACAGCCGCAGACCATGTCCAATCCTGATGCGCTCGAGGTAGCGCCGGGTACAGCTCACGAAAGCCTGGAAGGCTGGATTCCCGAACTGGCGCGCGAAGAAGATGTGCGGCAGGCGCTTGAGAAGGCCTTCGACTATCGCGGAGATGTGACTATTACGCTGAAAGAAGGCAAGAGCATCGAAGGTTATGTGTTTGACCGCAGAACTGGACAAGGGCTAGCCGACTCCTCCGTTCGAATAATTCCCAGTAATTCGCGGCAAAAGCTCTCCGTCGCCTATTCCGACATCGTTGCGCTCAAATTCAGTGACCGTGATCCTGCTGCCGGCAAGAGCTTCGAAGCATGGGTCAAGAAATATTGGGAGAAGCGCGCCGCCGGCGAAAACAATATCCAGATCACGCCGGAAACGCTCGAACAGCGATTCAAAGGATCTCCTTTAAAAGAGGCGAAACTTTTGTTGATAGGAGCGCGTCGAGGAGCAGGCACTTTGCGGGCATTTCAATCCCCAAGTTCATCAGGCAAGTAGGCTCGATCAGAATTAACCTCTGGCGATGCAGCTCCTTTCAAGCACGGCGGCAAATTGGCGAGCCTGTGCGTCGCGGTCGAAGTGCTCTTCAACATACCTCCTGGCGTTCGTACCCAGTTCCGCGCGCAATCCAGGCGAGTTGTGCAATGCGAGTATCGCATTGCCAGTGGGTCATCATCTTCAGGCGGGACGAACAAGCCGCCCCGTGAGTTCTCGATGACCTCGCGGATAACGCCGTCAATCGCCAACACGGTGGGCCGACCGGCGGCCATGTAGTCAAAAACTTTATTGGGATATGTTGTCTGAAACATCGGTACATTCTTCGGTGTCGCGACGCATATGTCGGCCGCAGCCAGAATTTCAGGAATGCGCGCCTTGGGTTGAGCAGGAACAAATCGCACGTTATGCAGGCTCATAGCGTCTGATTCGCGCCTCAATCGCGTTGCTTCCTTTCCACAGCCCACGATCACAAGCACAATTTCTGGTTGGTCGCGCAGACGCAAGGCTGCGTGCAAGAGCGTATCGAGAGGATTCGCAAATCCGAGTGCTCCTGCATACATAACAACAATCTTCTCGCAAAGCCCATGCTCCCGCCTAAAGGATCGCCCATTTTGGTCTGGATCGAACATCGATACATCGACGCCATTTGCTATGATGCAGACCTTCCCCTCGGGAATTCCTTTTTCGGCGAGATGGATTCGGTACGCCGGGGAATTCACGATGATGAGGTGTGCGCGATTGTAGAGAAATTCCTCAATCTGTCGAGCCAGAGCGATCAAGCATCGGCTCTGCAAAAGACCTAAATCGATAGCGAACTCGGGCCACAGATCGCGCACTTCTAACACAAATGGACGACGACGAATTGCCGCCGCGATCCAGGCGGAGACTGCTTGAAATATTGGCGGCGAGGTGCCGAGGACAATATCCACATTGTTCAGCCACAAAGCAATTGCCACTGAGCTGAACATGAAGCTGAGAAACACGAAGACACGCGACAGATAACTGCGATGCAGGCCGCCCAGAGTGGGAGCAAGGCGCACATCAATTCCAGAGGCGAAAGATTGTCGCTCACTGTCCTGTTTCTCCGCTGCGGTCAAATAGTTGTATTTGCTTGTCACGATTGTGACGCGATGTCCCATTTCGACCAGCCGTTTTCAACACGGACACGAGGAGTCTTCAGAATCGGCTCTTCGATGGACAAGTGGCGTGGGGTTCGTTGAAGCAGGTGCAGTAGAACAATCGCGGCGAGCGGCATCATGTTGATGACGGTGAACACGAACAGCGAAATCAGTCCATCGCGGTAGACCTCGATCAGGTTGCAAGCAACCAGCAGATATGCGAAGCGTCCGATTGTAAGGTATTGGCGTCGATATGCGGCGTTGACC
>DATLKS010000055.1:0-3098 GCA_035538255.1 Terriglobales bacterium | reverse complement strand
CCTCTTAGGCACACGAAGCCCTCAGATAACTGAAAAGCAGTCTCTTGACCAATCGTTAAAAATTCCTATTTTTTCTTAATTTCAGTAACTTACGGAGCGGGTCCGGTGCAAATCTTTGCACTCACCTACGGTTTTGTGGAATCTGACGAGTTATGAAATTTTATTTTTAGAATTTCTTGGCACTTTGTGCGAAAAACCGAAGCCGAAGCAGCGATGTCATCCCTCAGTTCGTGATCGATCACGACACCGAAGTCAAAGAAATCAGTTCTTGCCCAAGCGCCATCAAGTCGACGTGCCGAAATGGTACGGAACCCGGCTGAGTGAATGGCGTCATTGAGTCGGTTCAGCCGCTCCTAGTTTTGGAGAAACGAGAAGGATGGTCATTTCTTCAGCTCCGAATCCCAATTTGCAACCAGCGTGATCGGAGATGGGTGGACGTCGAGAGTTATCAGCGCGAACTTTTTCCCTCGCGGGTGACATCGAAGCGGCCGGGCGCGGTGCCGAGATTTACCTTGGTGCTAGGGAATACCGGACGCGGTGTCCTGATCTGCAGCGCTTCCTCTCTTATCGAGAGGTCAACCATCATTTCCTCCCCATTGGCCTATGCCCGACGATCTGCCGCACGCGGCGGGGAGCGGGGACTTTGCACGGGTGAGACGCTGGTTCGACGTCGCTGGCAGGCCTGCCCTGGGCGACCTTGCGAATCATTTTCCCTCCAACGATGACTGGATCCGAGAAAATCTGGAATGGGGCGAGCCCAATATGCAGCAGGTTCTCGATACCGCGTTGGCCTGGGCGGTCATGAACAACCATTTCGAGATCGCTGACTTCCTTCTCGGGCATGGAGCCGATATCAACACGAACTGGAGCTCCCATGAGCCCGCCAGCATCCTGCATGAACTAGTGTGGCACAAGAATTACGAACCCATGCAATTCCTCATCGACCGCGGCATCGACATGACGATCCACGATTATCGTTGGCACTCTACCGCGGTGGGTTGGGCAGCGGTCGCTGCGAAGGACGAGAAGATGGCCCAGTGGCTGCGCGATGCGCAACAACGACGGGAGCAGACATCGCAGTGAAGCGACGACCGGGGGATAGAGAGGGCGACGTTCCCAGTCGCCCTACATGACTGCAATTGCTGGAAGCTTGCCTTCAGAGTTTTCGCAGGAACTCCATCAGATTCGGATTATCTCGCCATCTTTTCTTGATTCTGCGATGCCCGCCCGGATCACAGGCGGCCAGAGCCTTCGCTTTGGTAGCTAGTCGGTCTCTGCGTAGATATTGGTTGTGTCAAGGGAAACCATGGCCCAACCACGCCCTGATCGTGTTGAGATCAACCCCGCGCAAAACAGGTGAGTCGCCGTCGTGTGGCGAATCGTAAGCGGACTAATTCGCTTGATCTTAAGAGATGGGATGCTTTTCGCCGCAGCGTCGGCATGACGGGTCACGAGCGCGTGAATCCCAAAGCGCGTTACGGCCTCGCCGTATCGGTTGAGAAACAGCGGGCCGGCGGTATCGCGACCCCGCATACGAGCAGACAAGCTACAGGCCACGACAAAGACTTTTTTTGGACGCGTTTTCCCGGTGACCGGAAAGTACTAATTCGGAAATCCCAACTTCCGAGCTAGCGACCACTCGTTCAACAAGCATTCCGCGGTTTCGAGTCTCTACTTGTCGCGTCCTAGCCAGTGCACCGGCGTTCCATGGAAGCCGGATCGGGCCAGCAACCGGTCTGTGCCGCCCGGCCAAAGCTGCAAGCGGACTTCGGCGACGTTGTCGGCTGGTTCGAAGCGAAGCCAGGCAAGCGGCTTCTTATGGGTGGCGGCCTCTCCTGCCACGGCGACCACGCGCTCGAAGCGCGCACGATCCACATTCGACAAATACTGCCACACGATGGAGTGATAGACCACGGTTGCCACGCCAGGAACGCCATCGCCCAGCGCAGTCTCGATCCAATCGGGCGCATTGCCTTGGTCAACGCTGGCAGGTACATGGCGAGCCACATCGATAGCCGCCGCAAGCTGGCGAAAGCGTTCCACCTGATCCGGCCACACATACGACTGCAAAGTTAACCGTCCTTCTTCCGTGTCCGGGTCGATCGGTGAAGCATCACAGCCGCGACGCTCTACAATCTTCGCAAACAGGTCGAAACACGGGTGCTCACCGCCAAAAGCGCCTGTGATGCGTACCGGTGAGCGAGAATCGCCCCAACCCTCGTCGCCGGCTTCGTACCTGTATTGGTCCCACCGAAGCATCAAGCCGCCTGCGGCTCCGACCTCCAAGAGGCGCAGTGGAAGACGGGTTTGGCGTATAACCTCAAGAAATCCACCCAGCAACGCTGCGCAGCGGCCCACCTCATTTGTCTGTACGGGGCGATGAACTAATTCGCGTAGGACTCCTTGCTGGTGCTGCACAACGTCGCGAAACCTGGGCCAGAGGTCATTACAGTTGCTATCGCCGCCCGCCGAGGGAAAACACACAGCGAGTTGCGGTGCTTTCCCTTCCAGAACGAGGCGGTGGACCGCTCCGGGAAAGCGCAGAGCGAGCGCTGAGCCCGGTAGATCGTCGTGACGATCATGCAAAACAGCACAGCACGCACCCTGAGCCAGGACATCCTCTGCCGCGTGGCGCAACAGGGTTGAGTAAAGGCTTGAGCCAAGTCTTTCGCACCACTCCGCTTGTTTCAGGAGACGCCGCGCAACAATTTCGTTTGGGGCGATCATCGTTTGGGTTCCTGAATCTAGGACGCAAGTGTCATTGTGTTGGTTTCACCGGCAATTCGGAAGTGCGACGTACTCAACTTTTTTCGTGACCGGCACGATGTTCCGATTTTTGCCCAAAACACTCGGCCGAACATGCCCTAATCGGGAACGTGACCATCGCTGGGCTGGTTCATTTCGCGCTGGAGCTGTAGCAGCTGGCGCAGCTCCTCGACATTCGCATGTGATCCCACTTGCTCGGACTGTTGGAGGCCCATACTAGGCTTCGTCTCTTTCTGCAGAACGACATAAATTTCAGTGTCAGATGGTAGCGACACTATCATCCGCTGGTTGACCGCCAACTCAGCAATGCTTTGGTCGGATGTTTGGCCAAT
>DATLKS010000054.1:0-2242 GCA_035538255.1 Terriglobales bacterium | reverse complement strand
TGGCGAAAAAATTGCCGCCTACAACAGAACGCCGTACTTGAACGCGTGCTCGATGTGCACCACCACCAGCTATTCGCTTGAGGCAGCAGTCCGCTCTTTGCGGATCGGCAAGCATATGGCTGAGGTACGTGCCGACCAGATGCTCAGGCTGGCGGAGATTCACGCGCGCATGGCCGAGGTCGATTCATTTGAGCCGGCGAGTTTGGGACTGTAACACCTGCGGCTCAAGTTCGAACAGCATAGTCTCCATCTGAACAAGGCTCGAGTTGAAGCGCCGCCTTATTTGCCCTTGCCATTTCCAGAAACAGACTCGGTACCCGGCGATCTGACGTCATCTCCGGATGAAAAGTCGCAGCCAGCAAGTGTCCCTGCCGGACGAGCGTCGGAAATTCGTCGCGTCTCGCCAGAACTTCGACCCCGTCTCCAGTACGCGTGATGCGAGGCGCTCGAATGAAGACCATCTCCATCGGTCCGCCAGGCAGCTCGGTTTCGAGCGTGAGGATCGTCGAGTCAATTTGTCGGCCGTAGGCATTGCGCTCAACAGTGAGGTCCAGATGGCCCAGGCTTCGCTGTGCTGGATTCAATACCTCACGAGCGAGCAAAATACAGCCGGCGCAAGTGGCAAAGCACGGTGTGGTCGTCAAAAAATCCGCGAGTACGTCGATGAAGGCGTCGCGCTCGAGAAACTTCAACATCGTGGTCGATTCGCCGCCGGGCATAGCCAGCCCATCGAGTCCTATTAAGTCGCCCGGTCTCCGCACCAGGACCGTTCTTGCTCCCGCGTTATTCAGCGCGCGGGCGTGCGCACCGAAATCTCCCTGAAGCGCGAGCACACCGATCGTGAGCGGACTCTCGCACTCGCGTTCTTCCGCTGCGGGAATGTTTGTCGAAGTAGCGATTGCTGCCATAATGATGGCGAACACGATTTGCTTTTGTGGTTTACGGTTTCACCGATTACAGGCAACATGCAACCAGCCTGTGTCCATTTGCGATTGCCGGCGAAACCCGCAAAGCGAAACGCACAACGGTAATCGCATTGTCGCTCTGCGGCGCTCTCGCTAAAAAGTGATTCTGCCGCCTATTTGAATAATTCGGCCGAACCCGAGGGATGACGTAATCGCTCCCGTGCTCGCGTTCGTTCCCTGGCTCACGCCTGTGATGGTTGTATTTGGAGTGCCCAGCTCAGCAGTATTGAAAGCGTTCAGAGCCTCGACGCGTGCCTGGAACTTCACGCGTTCGAGCGCCTTGAAGTCTTTGAACAGCGAGATGTCTGAGTTGTCATATCCCGGCCCCTGGCAGGCGACTGTTCTCGGGGAATTGCCGTAGGTATAAGCCGGTGCCAGGCTAAAGGCGTTGATGTTGAAGTACGGATGCTGCAGATTATGAGCGCCGCCGATCCGGCTCTCGGGACGCCCGGAATAGCACGGATTCACGCCCGGCACAAGATTCGGCCGCTGCGTCGTTCCGCCTACTGTGCCATAAACCGAGCTGTTCAGATTAGTCTGCGTGATGGCCAGCGGCGAGCCATTCTGATCGATCCACTCATCGTTAATCTGCCAACCGCCGACTGCATAATCGAGCCACCGATTCATGCCTGAGAAGTAGCGCTCTCCGCGGCCAATGGGAAGCGCGTAGCTGATGGCTGCGGTAAAGCGGTTCGGCATGTCGTTAATGGAGCGAGCCCACTCTCCCGCAAGATTGTAGTTATCCTGCAGGCCGTTCGTGCTCGAATTCAAAGTGCTGGTCGTGCCGTAAAGGTTATCCCAGTTGGAAGACCAGGTGTAGGTCGCCAGAATGCTCAAGCCGCGGCTCATTTGTTTCTGCACCTTGATGTCGAGTGCGTTGTAGCGGCTTTTGCCGTTGCTCTGGATCACGGTTACCCCACTGAATTGCGGGTAGGGAACCAGCAATTGCGCCTGCTGAACAGCGGAGTTCGAAATAACACCGGTTGATGGATAACCTCCGACCTTGGGCGCGTAGTAAGGATTGGTTACTTTCGTTGAAAGACTGGAGCCGTAGTTCGAACCGCCCGGCGCATAACTCACCATGATTGAGTCGGGTACCTGGTCCAGTCCGACATTCTGCCCCCAGTTGCGGGCATGCGCGCCGACATATCCCACCTTCAATGCGATCCCCCAGGGAAGCTGTTGCTCCACATCCATCGAATACTGATCGACGAGCGGGAAGCGGCGCCCGAACGACTGCGCAGTCACCGTGCCTCCAACGCCCGACAACGCGCCCA
>DATLKS010000053.1:0-2766 GCA_035538255.1 Terriglobales bacterium | reverse complement strand
CGCTCTTCTGAATGATTTTTACCGGCTGGTCGAACTGACGCGCAGCCGACACCACCTGCCGCCGCAGCCAAAGAAGTGGTTCCAGAATCTGGTGAGCTGCTTTGGGGACGCAATTAAGATTCGGGTTGCACGCAAGGATGGCCGGACGTTGGCGGCAATGCTCACCGTGCGATACAAGGATACTTTGATTTACAAGTATGGCGGCTCTGATACTCGCTACAACAAGTTTGGCGGAATGCACCTGCTTTACTGGACGTCAATTCAGGACGCGAGAAGTTCAGGGGCGCGCTATTTCGACTTGGGGCGCACCGATGCCCATCAGCTCGGTCTGATCACCTTTAAGAGCCGGTGGGGCGCCAAGGAATCCTTGCTGACGTATTCAAGATACGCTCTTTCCGGAGACTTAAGACACGCTTTTGATCTGTCCAACGCAAAGGCAAAATCGGCGAATGCAAGAGGGCTTCTCGCGTATCTGCCGAACCGCCTGGTATCTTTACTCGGCCGGGCCCTATACAAACACGTCGGCTAATCTCGCTTTCGCAAACCCCAAGGTCCAGGAGTGTCACGAGTGGTAAATTCAGAACTGCAGGATGTTCGATCCCATGAAGCGCAGAGGACTGCGCAGGGTTTAGTGGAGCTCGCGGTGCGCGGCTTGCCGCAAATGCTTGATCAACGCGCCGGGATGTTCTGCTACAAAATGAAGAAAGCCGCCGCTGGGCTGGTCCGGGAAGGGCTTTCGCCCAGATACACTGCGATGACGTTAATGGGATTACATCGACTGGAACAGAGCGGACCGCCTGCAGCCTTCGATGTGCAGCCAGTCCTTGAAGGTTTGCTGAGCAATACGAATTGGGTAGAGAACATCGGCGACGCTGGACTGATGTTGTGGCTGGCGGCGCAGGTGGCGCCGGATCGTCTCGGTGAACTCGCGAGCCGCTTGCAGATTCAGACCGCGATGTCTCGCTTTGCGGATGCGCGCGAAGGCACGACCATGAACCTGGCGTGGTTTCTTACCGGGCTGTCTTATTACGCGCAAGTGTCCGATGACGGGAAAAAGTTAGGCGGCATTGCCCGGGAAACGTATAACCTGCTCATCGCCAACCAAGGCAAGTTTGGTTACTTCAGCCACCAAGCGTCGCGCGGCAGCGTGAAAGGAGTGGTGCGCGGCCATATTGGAAGTTTTGCTGACCAGGTGTATCCCATCTATGGCATGACCCAGTTTTTCCAGGCGTTCGGTGAGGAATCGGCGCTGCGACGCGCGCAGCAATGTGCATCGGCAATTTGTGAGGCGCAAGGGCCGCTGGGGCAATGGTGGTGGCATTACGATTCGCGTAGCGGCAGCGTGTTTGAGGAATATCCGGTTTTTTCCGTGCACCAGCATGGCATGGGGCCAATGACTCTATTCGCATTGGGCAAGGCTAGCGGAACGAATTTCGACCCCTGGATCTACAAAGGAATCGATTGGATCGATCGGCGCAACGAACTTTCCGTTAACATGGAAGATGGATCTGCAAATGTGATCTGGCGGTGTATCGGGCAGACCAAGCTAAAGAGGTTTGCGAGTGCATTGTTGGGCGCAAGCCGAAAAATCCAGAACCCGGAGCGGGGACTGTCGATCTTATACGAATGCCGGCCCTATGAATTGGGTTGGCTGCTGTATGGGCTGGCAGGTCTGTTGCATTAAGCCCTTAGCACAAGTGAGTTTCGCAAGTTCAGTACTTCACAAGAGGGTGCGAGAGTGGTACCAGAGCATTTAAGATTTGGCGGCGGGGTTTCGGGAACGATCTTCAGCCCCGTAGTCGCTATCATACTGCTTCTTGCCGCGGTGCTGATATGCGTCCTGCCGCGCCATAAGGCCATCATTCCATTTCTGATTCCGTCCATCCTCATACCAGGTGATCAGATTCTCGTTCTCGGCGGATTGCACTTTTACCCGTTGCGAATTCTGATCCTTTTTGGGCTGATTCGCATTTTCATTATCAAAGGGCGGGGAGACTGGAGCGTGTTCAGTGGCGGCCTGAACAAAGTGGACAAAGCGATGATCCTGCTCACCCTGACCTGTGCTGTGGCAGGAGTCCTGCTGTTTCGGGACGCGCAAGCCGCTATTTTTCAGGTCGGAGAGATCTATACCGCCTTCGGCGCTTTCTTCATTCTGCGGTGCCTGATTCGCAACCAGGACGACGTCCTGCTGACCATTCGAACGCTCGGCTTCATCGTCGTCTTTCTGGCCGCAGTGATGGTTTGCGAACAGTTGACAAACGGGTGGAACCCGTACTCCTTACTGGGCGGAGCCCGGGGAGCCTGGTCCATGGAGCGAGATGGCGCCATTCGGGCCATGGCTTCTTTTGGACAGCCCCTTCTTGCCGGCACCTTTGGCGCAGTAGCCGTGCCTTTGTTCGCCGGGCTGTGGATGAAGGAGAAGCGCTATCGTCTCACAGCAGCGATCGGCATGGGCGGGGCCACGGTAATGGCGATTGCTTCCCACTCTAGTACCTGTCTGGCGGGCGTGCTCGCCGGTTTATTTGCGCTCGGTTTATGGCCGGTGCGTAGCGGGCTGCGATTGATCCGGTGGGGTATCGTGGTCATGCTTGTCTCGCTGCACATGGTGATGAAGGCTCCGGTCTGGCATCTGATTGCGCGCTTAGACCTCGCCGGAGGATCGTCTTCGTGGCATCGCTTTAATCTCATAGACACCTGTATTCACCACTTCTGGGATTGGTGGCTGGTCGGTACTAACGCCAATGCAGATTGGGGCTGGGACATGTG
>DATLKS010000052.1:0-3744 GCA_035538255.1 Terriglobales bacterium | reverse complement strand
AGCCCGTCGAGGCGCTGCGAAGGGAATAGCTATGGTTCGCGATCTTCTCGGACAAGCTTACGGAGCGATGTCGCACGATCGGCGTCGCACGACTCTCACCATGCTGGGCATGGCGTGGGGAATCGCGACTGTGGTGCTGCTGCTCGCTTACGGGGCGGGATTCGGGCGCGCGATTAATGCCATCTTCGCTAACTGGGGCGCAAAGGTCATCGGTGTCTGGCCTAATCGCACGTCACTGCAGGCTGGCGGCACGAAAGCAGGCTCGAAGATTCAGTTTCAGCTTTCCGACGTCGAGTACATCGCCAGTACCGTTCCGCTGGTGAAGCACATCAGCCCGTCGATGTACAAGGAAGTCCCAATTCAGTACGAGAATCGCACTTTCACAATGCCGGTGAACGGCTACTACGCAAATATCCAGAAGATTCTGAACTATCCGGTCGATATGGGCCGCTTCTTCGACGACCACGATAACGAGACTCGCTCGCGAGTAGTGGTGATTGGTGCCGAGGCTAAGACGAAGCTCTTCTCCGGCCGCTATCCTCTTGGCGAAAAGATTCGCATCAATGGCATCAGCTTTGAGGTAATCGGCGTTCTCGCCGAGAAGATGCAGGAGGGCAACCAGGACGACAGCAACCGTCTGATCCTGATCCCATTCAACACTATGGGAGATATCAAGGACCTCAAATATATCGACGGCATGTGGATGGATTACGACACCTTTGCTTTCGAAGGCGTCGAAGAATCCGTGCGCGCCGGCCTGGCACAGCTTCACGGCTACAACGTCAAGGATCGCCGCGCCGTGTTCCTCTTCAATGCTATGAAGCAGGTTACGCAATTCCAGATCATCACACTGGGTCTCAAGATCCTTCTGGCCTTCATCGGAGCGCTTACGCTGGGCATCGGCGGAATCGGCCTGATGAATATTATGCTGGTTTCCGTCACTCAACGAACGCGGGAAATCGGGGTGGAGAAGGCGTTAGGCGCTCGCAAAAAAGACATCCTCATCCAATTCCTGGCCGAGGCACTGGCAATCACTTTTGTGGGCGGACTTTGCGGAATTGTGCTGGCCTACGCGATCTCGTTCGGTGCGGGGCGAATCACATTCTATAGCGCAATCGCGCAACATGCCGATGCCGCGGACATCCGCCTAATCATAGATCCGACAACACTTATTATTGCTACTGTCATTCTGACCGTTGTGGGAATCGTCAGCGGCATGCTGCCGGCGGTGAAGGCTGCCAACCTCGATCCCATTGAGGCATTGAGATACGAGTAAAGGGAGCCGGTGGACACTTCCTGATGACCGGGCTGCGCTGAAACGCCTGTCATCGCGATCGCCAACGTCACGACTCAACTGACTGGCATCTGGGATTGCAAGCACGTCCCTACTTTTTAGAGCGTAATCCGTCGTGCGCTCTACGACTATCTCCTGCAGAATCCTTACCAACTCTTATGAAATTTGGTATCGAAGCCAAATCCGCCATTCTCGTCGCGCGCTCCGCTGAACGAGACCTTCGGGCTCAGGTGGTATTCGAGCTTAATCGTCGTGTTCTGCGTCTGCGTAACATTAGCCCCAAAGGTGACGAAGAGGTTGCCCGTAACGCGCTGCTGAATAGCGATGCGAGCTCCTGGGTTCTGCTGATTGTTTCCCAGTTCGGGATCGATCGTCAGTTGTGAGATGCCGGCAACCTTCTCCAGACGGCTGGTCACCTGACTTGCCACCTGCGATGCGACCAACGACTCGGCGCCCAGACTTCCCGGAGGCGTCGGATTCGCCGCTGAGGCTTCGGTTGTCTTACCGAAGGCGATCAGGTTGATGATGTCGGAGGGAGGCAAAGACGGAACCGAGGTGTAGGTGGTGTGCAGACGCTCCGCCGGCCCATCGAAGTGCATCATGATGTTGTATTCCTGGATCGTCGTGTTCACAGCGACGTTGACGTTGGGCTGTGTCTGGTAAGGATTGACGAAGTCGATTGTCCCACTCTGCAACACGTAGCGATTGCCCTGGAATATCAGGTCACCGCCGGAGAGATTGATTCGGCCGAGTATCACCGGATTAGCGGCCGTTCCATGGACTTCTAGATTGGCTGCGCCATTCAGACTTAAAGTACGGCTCACGAGGTTGATCCCGTTGGTGGCATTCACCGTGAGTTCGAGCTTCATCTTGTCGGCAAAGCCCTGAGATGGCGCCGGTACGGTATCGCCCGAGAACTGGCTGGCAAAGCTCATCAGATCGAAATCGGGCGCGAACGATAATTGGTTCACGCGCACTTGTCCATTGAGGAGCGCCGAATCTAAGTTGCCCGTCAGAGCCACATTCATTCCTAATCCGGTGCGAACTCCGTCTGGATACAGCAGGCGGATGCCTCGACCGGCGAGTGCCAAATTAAACGAGAGCGCCGGGCGATAAACCACTCCGCCGCTCGCCGTGACTTCGCCTCCTCCTACCGTACCCTTGAAGCTGGTGATGTTCAGGCGATCTTTCGTGAGAGTCAGCACACCATTCCCATTTTGCAAACCCAGCGGCATATCTCCGCTGGCGAATCCGGCATTGACAACCTGAACCTCTCCCTGAACATTCGGATTCGCGCGCTGTCCGTAAGAGTTCACGTTCAGTCGGAGCTGCCCTGATGTCACGACATCGGGATTGAACAGCTGCACCAGCTTCAGATCCACGGTTCCAAGCGCCAAAAGCGACACCGGAGCATTGCCGTCGACTACAGGAACATTGGCCTGGAATTGCAGATCGGTATCGGTGCCGCGCAGTTGCGTACGCTGCAGCGCGAGCACGCCATTGACGTAGTCGATGTGAATTGGCGCGACGGCTCCTATCTGCACTGTGTTCGTGTAGTTGACGTTCAAGGTTGAGATCACAGCATGGGCTTCGACTTTGTTCTTGTCCTTAAGCGGTCCTCTTAATGTGGCGTGCAATTCGGTTTGGCCCGTAAGCTTTCCTGCCTGCGAAGGAGCGTACGCGGCGACAATCGTACCCAGAGGAATTGACCGCGTGTCGAGAGTCGCATTGGCGTAGTAGTTGCCGGTCAGATTGACAGTTCCGTGGCTGCGGATGGAGGTGCTGAGTACCTGAGAATTCAGATCGAATGTGCCTACATGGTTGGCTACATTCGCGTTGAGAGCGATGCCATTGACCGCCTGATTGTCGATGACCAGTTTGGGAATCTGCAGCGACGCCGTAAGCTGGGGATTCTGCACCGTCCCGCGTCCATTAGCAACCAGGCTCAGGATTCCCGAAAGGTTCATTCCGCGCTGCTTCACCGTCTGGAGCTGCGCGAGATGAATCCCCGGCGCCTGGAGCTGGAGATCGTAGTTCTGCGTCTTCGGGTAATAGACGAGGTTGCCGTTCGCCGAACCCGCCGGGATTCGCGCCGTCAGCTTGGCATTCACTACTTCGCCCGTGCCATTGAAATTCAGATTCAAGGCATTAATCGGTTCGCCAGAAACTTGAGCATTGCTGAGGTTGATCGTGCCTTGCCCAATGGGGTTCAACTCAGTGCCGTGAACCGCGACATTCGCCGAGAGAGTACCTTTAATCGGCGTGGTCACGCCGCCGGCTTTGGCCAGCTCGCCGGCATTCAGATTATTCGCGTTCAGTCCTACTTGGATCGGACTCGCATTGCTGAACGCCCAGTTGTTGAAACCGGCGCTCAGGTTGAAGGTGACGCGGCCACGGTCGGCCGGATCCAGTTCTCCGTTCGTCAGATTCGCGGACGAGGGACTCGCCTC
>DATLKS010000051.1:0-4245 GCA_035538255.1 Terriglobales bacterium | reverse complement strand
ATAGCCACCGCGATCTCAGCCTCAGAGCAAAGGCTGATCGGTATTGCTCAGACTGCTATCTGATCGCTGCCTACCCGAATCCTCTGTTAAGCGCAGCGGATGCTGCGTGGGACGAACCGATTCTGGCATCTTTATTCCCGCGTATGTGTGCGACAAATCGCGGATTGGTGAATCCAAAGCGGAAGCACTGCGCTGCGCGCACATCGGAGTCAACCGCAGCGACCTAGGAGGAATGTGGCGAACAACAAAGGGGTTCGGGAATCGGTTTTGCAGGCCATTGGGAATACCCCGCTGGTGCGGCTGAGGAAGGTAGTCACGCCGGGAATGGCGGACGTGCTGGTGAAGCTCGAGTACTACAATCCCACCGGCTCCTACAAGGACCGCATGGCGCTCGCCATGATCGAAGGCGCGGAGCAACGTGGAGAGCTACGGCCGGGAATGCGCGTGATCGAGTGGACAGGAGGCAGCACGGGGTCCTCGCTGGCCATGATTTGCGCGGTCAAGGGTTACCGCTTTACGCCCATCTCATCCGACGGATTTTCCGAAGAGAAGCTGCGGACGATGCGTCTTTTTGGCTGCGACCTCGAGATCTTTCCCGCCGAGAACGGCAAGCTGGTGCCGGAGCTGTACCAGCGAATGAAGCGCCGCGCAGAAGAACTGGCGAAAGAGCCAGGCACCTTTTACACCGACCAATTTCACAACCAGGACGCGATTCGGGCCTACATGGGAATCGGCAAGGAGCTGGTGGAACAGGCGGGCACCGGTCTGGCCGCATACTGCGGAGGAGTGGGGACAGCGGGAATGATCGTCGGCGTCGGGCGCGCGCTGAAGCAGGCCGGGTGCAAGGCGCGCATCATCGCCCTCGAGCCGGCCTCCTCGCCGGCGCTTACCACAGGCAAGGGAGGTCCGCACCGCGTCGAAGGAATTGCCGCCGGCTTCCGACCGCCGCATCTCAAAGACAGCGACTTCGATGAAGTGCGCACGGTAGAAGAAGCGGAAGCCCGCGAGATGGCGCGGCGATTGGCTAAAGAAGAAGGAATCTTCGCAGGGACATCGTCGGGGCTGAATGTAGTCGCGGCACTCAAACTGGCGCGCGAGTTAGGAAGAGGAAGCACCGTTGCAACCGTGGCGGTAGACACAGGATTTAAGTATCTGGCTGGAGATTTGTATCGAGAGTAAGCAAACGCTGCTCGGACCGGTGGTTGCAATCTAGTAGCTACTACTCGCAGCGCCCGTTGCGGTAGCGGCAGGTGCCCTTTGAGTATTTCGATATGCACCAGCGAAATATGCGGCAAACGCGAGACTATTTGCGGTCGCACGACGCTCAGCGCCCCGCACAATGAGCCTCAACGCTGCCCTTGGAAGCCACGAGACAGGCTGCGTAAGGGTAACGCCTTCCTTCAAACTCCTCATATTCCAAAACGGTCTGAACACCATTTGCTGCGGGTGACGAGAGATATTTGTGCGCTGCTGCAGCGGGATCAGGGTTTCCGCCGATGGATTCCGCGGCTGCACGGCCCTGCAGCTTGCCGTTTGATCGGAGATCGAGATGCAGCAAACGTGCCAGAGTGGGAACAATGTCAACGTTACTGAATGGCACCGCATCGACGAACCCTTTCTTAAAATCCGGACCGATTGCGGCCATGTTGTTGTATGTACTGTCGCGGCCGAATCCGCCGTGCATGCCCTGTCCTTCCTGTAAAGCGGTGTCGGAAACCTGCACTGCCGTCTGCAAATCGTTGCCGTTTAGATAAAAAACCTTGAACGCCACCACGATCGCTGGGCGCGGCAGCGCGCTGGAGCCGACTAAGTTGATGGCGCTTAAGGGCAGAGTTCCGGGGAGCGGCCCGAACTGGTCATCGATAAACACTCCGCCGACGTAGTCATAAGTGAGAAGCTGGCCGACGATGTTCCTGACGGTTTCGGGACTGCGGTCCGGCACATAAATGAGGTCGGAGCCGCCATTCGAAGCGACAATCGCCTTAGCATCCGATCCGTCCGGTTTCAGCACTTCGTCGCCAAGCAGCCCATTGCCCGAAACGGGATGCTCCCAGGTATCGAAATCCAGGCGCACCTTCTTGTACGGAAATCGCCCCTCGGTAGCGTGACGGTCCGGATCGAAGAGGCCGGTATTGAGTCCTACAGCGAGATCGATCGCCAGGAATCCAGTCGGCAGGAAGCCTTTCTCGACTTCAACTTTGCCGGTCGGATCCAAATAGTAATGCTGAGCCGCCTCACTCTTGGTCGGGTGACCACTGCGGTCGATCTCCCTCCGGCTGATGGTTGCGAATCCGTGATCGGAGGTCGCAATAATATCGGTATTCGCTCTTACCGCAGGATGAGCATCGAGCCAATCGAGAATCTGGTGCAGATTGCGATCGGTATTCAGGACTGCTGCCCGCGAAGTCGGACCATTGATGCCTGGGTAGAAGGTTCCTAAACTGTCGCCCTGATTATGCTGGGTAGCGTCGGGATCGCGCGCCCAGAACAGAAGGACGAAAGGCTTGCCGTCGGCCTCGAACTCCGGAAGGATGACTTTGGTCGTGACGTCCGCCAGCCATTGCTGCTGCAGATAATTTGGCGCCAGCGTTCCCGCTTTGGAACGATCCCCGGCAAATCCATTGTTGTATTGCGATGTGACTCCGTAACCGTTGCTTCGCGCCGGAGCCTCAGGAGATAGGTTCTGTTCCACCAGTCTCCGGACCAATGTCGGCGGAAGGGCTGGGCCAGCAGTTGTCCCGGTGCCGTCGTCAATGATGATGGCCGAAGACGGCGGAGGGAAACCTCCATTGACAGGCGCGATCTGTCCGGCTTGCTGAATGGCTGTGGGGCCTGACTTCCCTATTGCGGCCATGTTGTACCCGCTGCGGCGCGCAGCGTCCATGAGCGTTTCCTCTCCCAGATAGTTGCCATGGAAATGATCATCGAGGTCGCCCAGGATCTGGTCAGTTTCAATGAATGGCACTGGCGACCCTGCTGCAGCGTTGAAGTTCCCAGTGTCGAAGATCGCGAATCCAGGCCAAATCGTATTGCTGAAGTCCCCCGTGTCGCCGAGCGCGTGTCCAGTCGCAATGGCGGAAGCGTTTGCCGTAGTGAAAGTTGGAAACAGTGAATAGCTGTTTCGGAAATCTACTCCTTGGGCGCGAATGGCCGCGAAGGTCGGGGCGTCATGCTCATTCACTGAACCTCTGCGCAGGCCATCGGCGACAAAGATGATTGCATTCCGTCGTTTCGTCGGTACGGCATTGTTGACCTGCGCGATTGCTACCGCAAGAAATACAAGCAGCAAACCGAATAGGAGCACCCGAAGTTTTTGCATGATCTTAGTGTCAGTGCGCGAAGGCTTACCCTAGCACGGGATCGTGGAGAGATAATAAATACTCGAACAAAAATGCGATTCAGAGCCCTGAGCGCCAGCTTGTATCCGGCGTTGGGGGATCTTGTTCTCCGGGCGGACCGACCGGTTTTCACCTGAAATTTACGCGGCAGAAGTGGAAGACGCTGATGACGCAGCAGGCAGAATGAAGTGAAACGATGCTCCTCGACCCGAGTTCGCCGTCGCCCATAACTTCCCGCCGTGTGATTCGATGATCCTGCGAGAGATGGATAGTCCCATCCCGGTGCCCTGCGTCTTAGTAGTGAAGAACGCATCGAAAATACGGTCGGCTTTCTCGACGGGAAGCCCTATGCCCACATCGCTCACGGAAAGCAGTACTTGACCATCTTCGTTTTTCCTGGAACTGATGGTCAGTTCTCCGCCCGTGTCTTTCATCGCCTCAATGCCGTTCAGCATAAGGTTCATCAGGACTTGCTGCAGCTGCACACGATCGGCAGTAACCATCGGAAGAGATTCATCAACTTCCGTGCGGATTGAAACAGAGTGCCGATTGGCCGCGTCGCGTAACACGACGATCATCTCCCGAATGAGCTCGTTCGGGTCAACCATTTCCCGTTCTGGAGTATCTCGCCTGTAAAGCGAGCGATTCCGGTCGATGATGTCGGCGGCGCGCATTACCTCTTTGATAATGCTCGATGCGGCTTCGCGGGCCTCTCCAATATCAGGCGGCTCGCGCTGCAGCCATAGGAGGCAGGTCTTGGCATTCAGTGCGGCTGCAGACATGGGCTGCTTGATTTCGTGAGCCAATGAGGCCGCCAGTTCTCCCATCACGCTCACCCGGTTCATGTGCGCGAGATCTGCCTCCAGCTGGCGCAGCCTCTCGCGCTCTGCTTCCGCTCGCTTACGAT
>DATLKS010000050.1:0-2519 GCA_035538255.1 Terriglobales bacterium | reverse complement strand
GGCGTTGAGGTTGGAGTCGTGGCCATGAACTACTTTCCTTCCTGCGAAATGATGTCATCGGTTATTGAGCGTGCATCGATCGGCAGACCGTTGAAATGGCGGACGCTGCGCAGCCTCGGCGTGTGCGACGGATTAACGTCGAGCTTCAACAGACTGAGCATCTGCGCGTCGCGGTTCTGCTCGACGACGTACACGCGCTCGTGCTTCTCAATAAAATCGTGCACCTCGCGGCTAAACGGAAAGGCGCGTATACGTAGATAGTCGATTTCAACGCGGTACTCCCGCTTGAGCTGATCGCGGCTTTCGCGCACCGCAAAATCGCTGCTGCCGTAAGCGATCACGCCGATCTTGGCGCCGTGATTCGCCACGACCTCCGGACGCGGAACGTACGAACGGGCCGTTTCGAATTTGCGCGCCAGGCGTTCCATATTGTTCTGGTAGTCGTCCGGACGTTCGCTGTATTGGGCCTTGTCGTTATGTCCCGAACCGCGTGTGAAATATGCCGCGGCGGGATGATTTGTACCGGGCAGCGTGCGATAAGGAATGCCGTCTTTATCGACATCCTTGTAGCGAGCGAAGCCGCCCAGCCGCTTTAGATCCTCGGCGCTGAGCACTTTGCCGCGCTGAAAAGGTTTTTCCGGATAGGGGAACGGCTCAGACATCCAGTTATTCATTCCCAAATCGAGATCGGAGAGCACGAAAATCGGTGTCTGGAGCTGCTCCGCCAGATCGAAGGCCTCTCCGGCCATGGTGAAGCATTCATTCACGCTACCCGGGAATAGCATTACGTTCTTCGTGTCGCCATGACCGAGGAAGGCGATAGAGAGAACGTCGCCCTGGGATGTGCGCGTCGGCAGTCCGGTGGAAGGTCCAACACGCTGAATGTCGAAGATTACGGCAGGAATTTCTGCGTAATACCCCATTCCGGTGAATTCGGTCATCAGTGAGATTCCAGGGCCGGAGGTCGCAGTCATTGCCCGCGCGCCTGCCCAGCCTGCGCCCATCACCATGCCGATTGCGGCCAGCTCGTCTTCTGCCTGCACGATCGCGAATGTTGCCTTTCCGTCTGGCCCAATTCTGTACTTCTTCATATAGTCGATCAACTGCTCGCAGACTGAAGACGAAGGCGTAATCGGGTACCAAGTGACAACCGTGACTCCAGCGAACATAGCTCCAAGTGCCACCGCGGCGTTGCCGTCGATGATGATCTTGCTTTGGTTCTCGTTCATCGGCTCGACGAACAAGGGATCTTTCTTCGTGAGGGACGCCGCCGTGTATTCGAAGCCGGCCCTCGCGGCATTCATGTTCAGATCGGCGGCCTTTACTTTCTTCGCGAACTGCTTGCGCAGCGCCGCTTCCACCTGCTTCATGTCTATGCCCAGCAGTTGCGCCACGACGCCAACGTAGATCATGTTCTTGACCAGCTTGCGCAACTTCGCTTCGGGACAAACGTTGGCGACGATTTTGTCGTAAGGGACCGAATAGAAGATCAGGTCGGAGCGCAAACTATCGAGCTTCAGGGGCTCGTCGTAAACGACGGATGCGCCGGAGTCGAGCGACATAACGTCTTCCTTGGCCGTCTCAGGATTCATCGCCACCAGCATGTCGATCTCTTTCTTGCGCGCGACGTATCCGTACCTGCTGCAGCGGATCGTGTACCAGGTTGGCAGTCCGGCGATATTGGAAGGAAAGAGGTTCTTTCCGGAAACAGGAATTCCCATGCGGAAGAGACTGCGCAGCAGGACATTGTTAGCCGACTGCGATCCCGATCCGTTTACCGTAGCTACTTGAATGCTGAAGTCGTTGACGATGCGATTGCGCTCAGAACCCTGTGCCAGGTCCTGGACCGCTAAATCCCCTGAAGCCATGATGGTCCTTAAGATTTACTTGGACATACTGCGTCCGGCTGCCTGTGTAGTCGTACCCAAAATTATATGACGTGAGGTGAGTTGCCGGGCAGCAACTTTCGTCTAATGGAAGTTCAGTTCCTCACGTCAGCCATGAGCTTTTCTACCTCGGCGCGCTGGTCGCCTGTCAGTGGCAACAGCGGAAGGCGTGGAGGACCGCCGTAATAGCCGTTGAGGTCAAGAGCGTACTTCAATGCGGGAATACCCATCTGGCTGGCGATGCGCGTGGCCGGCTCGACGATGCGCTGCTGCTTGAATTGGGCCAATTCTTTATCGCCGTCTTTCCAGGCAGTGTAGATCTCGAAGCAAGCCGTTGGAGCGGCAGCGCCGAAGGCAAGTACCGCGCCTGCTGCTCCAGCTTCGAGCGACAGCAGAAGCTTCTGCGCTGAGCCGGCAAGTAACTGGAATCCGACTTCTTTCTTGCGCATTATCTTTACGGCCGGAGCACGCTGCGAGGAGACGGTCGACGATGTCTTCTCGGCCGAAGCGCCCAATGCAGCCACGCTCACCAGCTCCTGCGCCGGCCCGGTAGCGCCGAGCAGCATGCGTCCAGTCACGGCATTGAACACCTCGGTTGCATTCGCTGTCCGTTTCACGTGCCGCGTGCGCGCG
>DATLKS010000049.1:0-1792 GCA_035538255.1 Terriglobales bacterium | reverse complement strand
GCACGGAAGGCGGCTGAGATTACCCCAGGAGATCTGTCTTGTGTCGCTGCCAGCGACTGAGGAGGCCGTAAGGCAATCCTGACCGCAAGGCAGAAGTCAGCAGAGGGCGTAATAGACCAGGCCGTCGGCAAAGCTAGTGAGGCACTCCAATGCCGAAAGGCGGAGAAACAGATAGGCCGAGCCGGGCCCGGTGGTCGAAGGCCCGAACGAGAAGGAGAGGTAAGTAGGACATGAATCTCAGGAACGACATGCGGCAGACGAGCACCCAGATGAACCTGGACTTCCAGTCTGCGCCGACGGGTGAAGCCCGGCCTGGCAGAGGGGAAGCGACCGAATCGTTCTCGACGACACATGCACCCGAAAGCCCCGCTAGCACGCAGCAACTCATGGAGAAAGTATGTGAGCGAGAAAACCTGAAGCAAGCATTAGAAAAGGTGAAGGCCAACAAAGGTAGTCCGGGAATCGACGGGATGACCGTCGAGGAACTTACCGGCTATCTGCAACAGCACTGGCCAGCGATTCGGGAACAACTGTTGCAAGGGACCTACGAGCCAAAACCCGTGCGGCGAGTGGAAATAGAAAAGCCGGACGGGGGAGGGATGCGCAAACTCGGCATTCCTTGCGTGCTGGACCGGTTCGTCCAGCAAGCGGTGTTGCAGGTTCTGCAGCGACAGTGGGACCCGACATTTTCCGATCACAGCTACGGGTTCCGACCGGGACGATCGGCTCATCAAGCGGTGGCCCAGGCGCAGAAGCACATTGCCGCGGGCTTCAGCTGGGTGGTGGATCTTGATTTGGAAAAATTTTTCGATCGAGTCAATCACGACAAACTGATGGGACAAATCGCCAAACGGGTCGAGGACAAACGGCTGCGGAAACTCATCCGAGCATTTCTGAATGCCGGGGTGATGGAAAATGGGCTGGTCAGCCCAAGCGTAGAGGTCGCCCCTGTTAAGTAACCTGGTGCTCGACGAACTCGACCGGGAGCTAGAGCGCCGCGGACACCGCTATGTGCGCTACGCCGATGATAACAATATCTACGTGCGCAGCGAGCAGGCAGGTCGGCGGGTGATGCAGAGCATTACGCGCTTCATCACGCACAAACTCAAGCTCAAGGTGAATGAGACCAAGAGTGCCGTGGCACGACCGCAGGAGCGGAAGTTTCTCGGTTTCAGCTTTACAGCTGGCCCAGAGGTCAAGCGGGTTATTGCACCGAAGGCTCTGGCTCGGTTTAAACGACGAATCCGAGAAATCACGCGACGGGCCAAGGGTGTCAGTATCCAGACGACGATAAAGGAGCTGGCCTCGTACATGCGCGGCTGGCGCAGTTACTTCGGCTTCTGCGAAACCCCCCAAGTGCTGGTCTCCCTTACCCGTTGGATCCGATTGCGGCTTCGAGCCGCTATGTGGCGGCAGTGGAAAACGCCACGCCGTCGACGGGCCGCTCTGCTGGCATTAGGGGTTCGACCGCGCCTGGCCACCAACACGGCCGGCAGCGGCCGTGGCCCTTGGTACTTGGCGAAGAGCAAAGCCCTCTCAGTTGGGCTTTCGAATGCTTACTTCAAATCGCTCGGCCTTCCAACGTTGATTGATGGATGCTAGCGCAACTGACTCGAACCGCCGTGTACGGACCCGTACGCACGGTGGTGTGGCAGGGGTCCGCGGGCGACCGTGGCCCCTATGCCGATCAGTTCATCAGGCCGGCGATGGAGAAACCAAGCCACCAGCAGGACGCCCAGGCACAGCAACGCTGAGACCAACAGAACCGCAAATGCGTGACGATAGTTTCCGT
>DATLKS010000048.1:0-2191 GCA_035538255.1 Terriglobales bacterium | reverse complement strand
TATGAAGCTGTCGGAGGCTGTATCGTCCCGGGTAGTGCGCCTGAAACTCGATGAGAAGTTCGAGCGCCGTCTGATCCGGTCGCTCCTCGAGGCTTTGCACCATCTCATCCCAGTGCTCTTTAAAAATGTCGGGACGGCGGCCGCGAGGTTTGTCGCTGAGGCGTCGGTACGTTTTTGGTCCAATGACCACGCCGCGAGCACGAGCGTCTCGGCGCCAGAGGTTTACGCGCCGGAGGAGCGTTTTGTATTGCTTCGGGGTAAATCGACCCGGAAACTGGATGCACAGCTCTTCGAAGAGTTGCGTAGCGTTAATGTTTGGGAGCCCTTCAAGGCGACGGCACACGATAGGCCACACCATCCGCAATGCCTGTATTCTGGCATGACCGTGCTCGGCGTAGATCGGCTGAGATCTCTCCGGCATCTTTGCAGACGCTGAGATCGGAGCTGGCGGAGTTACCGGTTGAGGCGCGACTGTCGATGGCAGTTCCTGCGCCGCGACTTTTTGCAGACTTCGAAGGTAACGCGGCTTGGCCTCGACTGAGAAGGTCGGGCGGATCTCACCGGCGCGCCAAGCGCTCGAGAGGCCTGCTACGAACGCGGCAAGATCCGGCGGCTCAGACGTAAGATGAGGCAGGGTCTCGCCATCGGCCAGCGCTGCCAGGTAGGCCTGCACAGCCCTCATTTCTTCGAGCAGCTTTAACGGATCAAGTTCGGCTGCGATCTCGCGCAGCTTGTTCTTTACCGCCATCGGCATACTCTCCGCTTGCAAGAGTCGCTCGCAGGGCGTCTGCGGTGGATGGTAGCGTTTAGAGACCTGAGCGCCGTCGCGATGTTTGGTAGCCAGTTTGAACGACGGTTGGAAGAAGTTCACGAACAGCCGAGATGCACCATAGAGGCGCGTGATCGCCCTGGCCGCCGCTAATCCCTCGAAGCGCCGATAGCCCAATAGTTTGCGCACAATGGCGCCGTTTTTCTGCTCCACCCACGCTTGGTCATTTTTGCGGTATGGGCGCGAGCGAGTGAGCTCGATGCCGTGACTCAGGCAGTATTCGATCAACCTGTCGTTCACGAATTCGCTGCCATTGTCCACGTCCAGCGCTCGCAGGGCGAAGGGCAAGCCGACGCGAATGCGTTCGACCGTCTCTACCACGAGACTGCTTTCTCGGACCACAAGCGGCGCCGCTTCGGTCCATCCGCTTGCAATATCGGTCAAAACTAGGCTGTTAACATAGCTGCCGCGGTTAACCTCCCCGCAATGAGCCACCAAATCCATTTCCATGCTGCCTGGAAGCGGTTCGCACCAATCCGCAAAGGTGCGCATCGGTATACGCCGTCGCGGCTCTGGCACGACCCGATGAGGCTTCTTGCAGCGCGTAGCTCTCCTAGGAGTCCGCAACAATCGGTCGATGGTCGATGCACTCATCGCCAAGATCTTTGGGCGGATCGTCTCATCGAGCTTCAGGTGTCCATTTCGCTCCAAAGCAGGCAACAAAATGGGCAGTAACGCTTTCAGGCGTTTACCGCAGACCCGATCGGAAGCTTCCCACAGCACGATCAATGCGCCACGTGCGGCCTCGTCGTAGAGCGACGGCCGGTGACGTGTCTGCTGGCGCTTCGGAGCTGGTTGACTGTTCAACACCCGGATTGCTGACTTCTCGTGATAGCCCGTCGCAGCAACAAATTCCTCCAAGATCCTACTTTTCTCCTTGCCCGCTGCCGACCCATAACGTCGGCGAATGGCGTTGGTGAGCTCCACGCGTGCGGTGCGCGTCATCTTGGTATCCATGGTGCCTCCCACGTACTGAAGGCGACATGGTGACATGCGCGCTCATCGGTAACATTTCCCGTGAGGCAGCGATAACCGTCAGGTAACAATTTTCTTGAGGCAATGCGACAATCTGGCTTGCAGCAAGCTTGTGTGCATGGCTAGGACGATTTGGTGACGGCAGTGCTCAGGTGCGCTTCGGGCGGCCTGCCACGCGACGGCTCCTTCAAAAAGCCAGCGCAGCGAGTCGAAAAAGTCTTCCCTCAAAAACTGCTTCATCAAGTTTCTGCTTGGGAGAGGCATGCATTCGCTCCTCGGCGCTATATAGAGTTGGGTGGATTTTAGGAGACTTTTCTGATCAGCCAGGTCACGAGGCCTGAGTCCAGCACAAGTTCGGAGAGTCTTCTGGGTGTAATGACGATGACA
>DATLKS010000047.1:0-13713 GCA_035538255.1 Terriglobales bacterium | reverse complement strand
GCCACTGCGAGAACGACAGATACGCGTACAGCATGGTGAACGCAAGCATGAGCTTGCCGAGGTCGTGCAGCTCGGTTTTGCGCAGCATGCTGCGCATCGGCTCCTCCTGCGAGAGCAGGAGAATGGTAATGATGCAGATGGAGAGCGACGTCAGACCCTGTCCCGCGAGGAAAATCAATCCAAAGATGGTAGAGAACCAGGTTGCGTCGAGCGACATGATCCAGTCGATCATGGCGAAGGTCATGCTCAGGGCGTACATCACGAGGCCAAGGCCGCTGAGGTTCTCGAAAATGCGTTGCCAGTCGCGCGCGCGGGGACTGGCATCCCGCTCGATCGACCACTTGCGCAGCGTCGCGGAAAAAACCCACCACAGGAAAAAGTAAAGCACCCAACGGATCAGAAAGAACGTTGGCGTGAGCATCAGCTTCTTGTGGAGGATAATTTTCTGCGCGTCCCACGGGAGCTGTGAGAAGCGCGGCTCGGTCCAGGGATAGAGATGATGCATTCCCAGCAGGATCGGAACAAAGAGCACGCACAGGAGCGGAAATTGCGCGGCACCCGCCTCGAGCACGCGGCGGATAATCAGCCCCCATTTGCCCGCGGAGAGATGGTTCACCATCAGCAGCGCCATGCATCCCAGGCTGGCGCCGACCCAGAGAACATAACCGGCCAGATATGCGCGCAGAGCATGATCGAGGCCGTCCTGGCTGCGCTGGATCATAGCGCCGACGATGAGCGCAATCGCTCCGATCCCGCTGACTAGCAGAGCGCGAGACTGATAGCGATCCAGCAGCCACACCGGACCGGTGCGGTCGGCGGGAATTTGTCTCACGTGAGCGTCCATACTCACTTTACTTTCCCTTCTGGTTGCTGAGGCGGCGCTGCTTCGCCTTTCGGCACCTTGGTCGTTCCCGCAGCGGGATTGGAGCCGGCCGGCGAGATCTCTTCGGCGCTGCCCTTGCCTCCCGACGCCAGCGCCTGCTCGAGGCTCACGCCTTCGATTGTGACCTCCGACTGATCTTTGATCTGGCCGCGCTGATCGGCGGGAACTTCCGCCATCGTTCCATTCCGGGCATACTGCAGCGCGCGAATGTATGCGGCGATCGCCCAGCGGTCGGCAGGCTCAATCTGCGCCGAGTAGTCCGGCATCGCTCCCCAGCCGTGGCTGATCACGTCGTAGTAGTGTCCGACGGGCTGCTCCAGATAGCGCTGCAGATGGAAGTTCGCTGCCTGGCGGTATCCGCGCTTGACGATCATTCCATTGCCGTCGCCGATGCGCGAGTGGCAGGGCGAGCAGTAAATGTCATAGCGCTCCCGTCCGCGCTCCATCACCTGCATTGTGATCGGGAAAGGAAATTGATCGCCTTCCTTCGTCCCGTTTTTGCCGCTGTAGAAATAGGCGTTGGTATGAAGATCACCGCGCGCCACCGTGCCGACTACCTGCTGCCGCTCCGAGAGTCCGTCGCGGAAGAACTCACTGCTGCGATAGGTCACGTACTTCGGCTGGTTGTGCATGTCCTGGCGGCATCCGACGGCCATCAGCACGATGCCTGACGCGAGCGCAAGCCGGGAGCCGAACACGAAGCTATTCCGCAAATTGAACCGATGGCTCAATTCGGCACCTCCGTGATCACGCGCGGCCTGGTCTGCTCCAGGAACTGACGGGTGCGAGTGAGATCGAATTGCGGATCGGCTGCTTCGATGCACAAGAAAAATTTGTCTTTGCTGGCAAGCTGAAAATTGGGCGCGTTGAAGACTGGATGGTATGGCATCGGCAAGCCATTCATGGCAAGCATCCCGACAAATGCCGCGAGTGATGCCCCGAGCACCGTGCACTCAAACGTCACAGGAATGAACGCCGGCCATGAGTGCCAGGGCTTGCCTCCGGTGTTGATGGGATATGCGAGAACGGAAACCCAGTATGCGAGCGAGTATCCTCCACTCCCGCCCAGCAAACCTCCGATCAGCACTGCCAGAGCCACGCGATTCTTGTGAAATCCGATAGCCTCGGCAGCGGGCTCAATCGGAAATGGAGAGTAGCTGTCCATGCGCCGATAACCGGCCTGATACGCCTTCTCCGATGCGCTTACCAAATCGGGAACATTGTCGTATTCGGCCATCAGTCCGTAGATACCTTCGCCGATCATTGCAAATTCTCCGACATAAGCGGGTTGACGCGCGACTGCGGCAGCAGCGCGCGCAACTCAAAAATCGAAATCATCGGCAGCACGCGAATGAACAGCAGGAACGCCATGGTAAAGAATCCCAGGGTGCCGATGAAGGTGGCATAATCCCAGCGCGTCGCCTTGTAAGTTCCCCAGGAGGATGGCAGGAAGTCGCGATGCAGGCTGATCACAACGATGACGAAGCGCTCCAGCCACATGCCCATGTTCACGATGATCGAGACCATCCACAGCAGAACCGGCGAACTCCTCACTTTTCTGAACCAAAGCGACTGCGGCAGCACGATGTTGCAGGTAATCAGCATCCAGTAGAAGTAGCCCAGCGGTCCGGTGGCGCGATTTTTGAACTGGTACATCTCAAATGGGTCCCCGCTGTACCAGGCCATAAGTGCTTCCATGAAGTAGCCGTAGGCGACGATCAATCCCGTCGCGAGCATTACCTTGGCCATGTTCTGCAGGTGGCGCATGGTGATGAAGTCCTTCATCCCGTAAGCTGCGCGGATGGGGATCATCAGCGTGAGCACCATGGCGAATCCGGAATAGATGGCGCCGGCGACAAAGTAGGGCGGGAAGATTGTCGTGTGCCAGCCGGGCAGGACGGCGATGGCAAAATCCCAGCTCACCACCGTGTGCACGGAAAGAACCAGCGGCGTAGAGAGTCCGGCGAGCAGCAGATATGCGGTCTCGTAGCGGTGCCAGTGACGAGCTGAGCCGCGCCATCCCATGCACAACACGCCGTAGATCACGCGCGTGACGCGATGCTTGGCGTTGTCGCGCAGCGTTGCCATATCGGGAATCAATCCCGTAAACCAGAACAGCAGCGAGACCGTAAAGTACGTGGAGACCGCGAAGACGTCCCAGATCAGCGGACTGCGGAACTGCGGCCACACGCCCATGGTGAGCGGTATCGGAAAGAGCCAGTAAGCTGCCAGCCAGGGCCGCCCGGTGTGCAAAACCGGGAACATGGCGGCGCACATCACGGCGAACAGCGTCATGGCCTCGGCAGCGCGGTTGATCGACGTGCGCCAGCTCTGCTTCAGCAAAAGCAGAATGGCGGAGATCAGCGTTCCGGCGTGGCCGATACCGATCCACCACACAAAATTGACGATGGCGAATCCCCAGCCGGACGGAATCGTGATGCCCCAGATGCCGACGCCCTTCCAGAACAGGTATCCGGCGGCAACCATCAGGAGCTGCACGATGCCGAAGGCCATCAGCACGCCGAAGATCCAGCCGATAGGAGTATGCGGAGTCAAAACTGTCCGCATCACCTTCTCGGTCACCGACGCGAAGGTGTGTCCCGGCGCGATGACCGGAGGATCGACCAGATACGGCCGGCTGGACGGCGGCAGATCGGTGAGGCCCTTGGTTGCCATTACGATTCGGCTCCAGCGGTATTTGTGATGTAGCTCTTACCCGGTAAGTCTGTTCGGTCGCCGATTTCCATATTTGGATTAATCACGTTCGCAATGTACGAAGTACGCGGACGCGTGTTGATCTGCGTGAGCACACCATAATTGCGCGGCTGCGCTTTGATCTTGGTCACGCGGCTGTTGGGATCGTTGATGTTGCCGAAGACGATGGCGTCGGTCGGACATGCCTGCTGGCAGGCAGTAACCACTTCTCCGTCGCGGATCTTGCGTTCCGCTTTGGGATCCGTCTGCTGCAGCTTAACTTCTTCGACCTCGGCCTGAATGCGCGCCGCATTGATGCGTTGCACGCAATAGGTGCACTTCTCCATCACGCCGCGGCTGCGCACGGTTACGTCGGGATTGCGCAGCGGCTTGAGGCTGGGCGTCTCGTAATCGGAGAAGAGCATGAAGTTAAATCGCCGCACTTTATATGGGCAGTTGTTCGAGCAATAGCGCGTGCCCACGCAGCGGTTATAGACCATCATGTTCAGGCCTTCGGGCGTGTGCACGGTAGCGCCCACCGGACATACCGGCTCGCAAGGCGCATTCTCGCAGTGCTGGCAGAGCATGGGCTGCATGAAAGCGCGCGGATTCAGAAGATCGCCGGTGTAGTAGGTGTCGATGCGCAGCCACTTCATATCGCGCCCGATCTTCACCTGCTCCTTTCCCACAACGGGAGAATTGTTCTCGGCCTGACAGGCGATCACGCAGGAGTTGCAGCCGACACAGGAGTTCATGTCGATGGCCATGCCCCACTGGTAGCCCTTGCTGTAGTCGTAGTTTGGATACAGCGTGTCGTTCTGCTGCGGCTGCTCCTCGAACTTCTCTCCGCGAGCGAAGTGCGGATCCTTCTTGTATTCGTCGTAGGAACCGACGCGAATAATGTCGCGGCGCGCGGCTTCAGCGCCCTGAACTGAACGATTCATCCACCTGGGATCGTTGTGCGGATCGATGAGCGTAAAGTTCTGCACGACGGCGAGGTGGTACACGTCGCCAGTCTTTTCAATCTTTTCGGCGGTGGCGATCAACGGAGCTTTGCTGCTGCGAATTGCGTAAGCATTGAATCCGTAACCGCTGCCGACTCGTCCGGTGAATTCGCGTCCGTAGCCCAGATGCAGCGTGATGCTGTTGTCGGGCATGCCATAGACCACCAGCACCGGCGCCTCGATCGTGCGCCCATCGACGGTGATACGCAGAATGTCTTCCTGATTGAATCCGTGTTTGGCCGCAGTTTCGATGCTCATCATCGCGGCGTTGTCCCATTCCAGACGAATGAGCGGCTTGGGACACTCCTGCAGCCAGCCGTTGTTGTTGTAGCGCCCGTCGTAGATGGTGGGATCGGGGCGGAAGACGATCTCGATGGCGTCTTTGGCGAGCGGTTTGAGCGCCGGCGTGCTGCCGCTCGGGGTGACCGATTTCACCGCAGATGCCGAATTGGGAATAATGCCGTCGTGCAGCCACTTGCGCCAGTTGGTGTCAAAGTCGCCTGCAGCCTTCCCATTTTGGCGCCAGTATGCCCGAAGAGCCTCGTAAGGCGTGATCTCAGGCGTGTCGGTGAAGAGCGCGACAACGTCGTGCGCGCTGCGTCCGCCATAAAGAGGAGCGATCAACGGCTGGACCAGCGAGCAGGTGCCGTCGTAGGCGCGGGCGTCGCTCCAGCTCTCGAGATAGTGCGCGGCGTGAATGTGCCACTGCGCCAGGCGCGTGGTCTCGTTATGACAGCAGCTCAGGTGGACGATAGTGCCCACTTTGGGCATTGCCTCTTCGAACGCGAGGTCCACCGGAGCGTTATAGGCCGGATTGCCCTCGAGGATCACCAGCATGTCCACTTTGCCGGCATTCATGTCAGCCACAAGCTGCTGCAGGCCAGCGAGCTGATTGCTGGGAACAACCTCGACTGGATCGCTGTAGACGACGGTCTTGCCGATGTTGCCAAGAGCGTGATTGATCTGCGCAGCGATAATGTGCAGCTCCGGCGTCTGCTGCTCGCCGGGAAGAGCGATCGAGGCGCCGGCGTTGGCCTTCAGATCCTTTGCTAACGCGGTGAGAAACTTTTGCTGCTCTTCAGTCCAATTTTGGGAAGACGCCGCTCCCCCGCCCCCGCCAAGAGCTCCGGCCAGAGCCGCAGCGAAGGGAACTATATCCGACGCGCGCAGCGGCAGACGGTTGTCGGCAAGAGCGCCCGCGGTGGTGTGGAAGCTCTCGACGACGTAGAGACGGTTCATCGGCACATCTGCCGCGAGCTTTCGGCGGCTGATGAAGTCGCGGGAGTAGCGTACGAATCCGGGAAAATGCGTGCCCGAGAGAAAATCGGCGTCGAGCGCGAGCACCAGGTTGGCTGCGGCAAAGTTGTACACCGGCTCGGCGTACTGGCCGAAAAGCGTCTGCGACGCGGCGCGCGCGGAATCGCGGTTAACCGGGTCCCACTGATACCACTTGGCGTTCGGGAACCTCTTGAGTGCAGCTTGAATTTGTGAAGCAAGCGTCGGCGAAATGATGGTTTCACTCAGGAAGCGCAAACCGGCGCCGCCGGAGCCGGCGGCCTTCACCTTGTAAGCATCCATCGCTTGAGCGAAGTCTCCCCAGTTGCGCTGTTCGCCGCGATAGGTGGAATTCTGGGAGCGGTCGGGATCGTAGAGATCGAGAATCGAAGCCTGCGCGAAGACGTCGGTAGCGCCATTCGACGCCGGATGCTGCGGATTGCCCTCGATCTTCGTCGGACGAAATTCGTGGCTCTTCACCAATAGCGGAACGCCACCGGTTGGACAGGGCATCGTTGTAGCGAAGAACTTGGGGACGCCGGGAATGAGATCTTCCGGCTGCCTGATGTAAGGAACGATGGCTTCATCCGGCTGGCGAGTGCAGGCCGAGAGTCCGGCGAGCGCCATCGACGCGCCCATCAGCTTGATGAAGTTGCGCCGGGAAACGCCGTCGGCATCACGGTGCAGCTCAGCGACACCGGCAGGAAACTCGTTCTCCAGGAGCTCGTCAAAGCCTGGCTCGTCGATCAACTCCTCGAGGCTGCGCCAGTACTTTTTGCCGGCAGCGGCGGAGAGGCGCTCGCGCACCTGCTGCAAAGTCAGCCTGGTCTTGTGCGGCGTTGGCGAAGCCTTGATCTGCACCAGCTCGGGGTGATTCTCCATGTCCTCTCTCTAACGGAAACCGACTGCTCTTAGTTCACCCGCCACTACCGCAGGCGGTTCTGCTTGCGGCCTGCTCTAGCGATGGCAGGTCTCGCAGCTCTGAATCTCGTTTGGAGTGCGCACGTGATACTGCGCCACCAGGTACTTGCCCATTGACATCTGATCGATGAACTGCTTTGGGTTCTTCATCTGCTCGCCGGTGGAGTAATAAGGTCCTGTGAGCGAGCAGTTGCCGGTTCCATCTTCGCAATAAACAGGACTGGTCCGGCTTGGTCCTTTCCAACCAATGTTGAAGATCGCATCGCCGGTTGGACGAATGTTCTTGGCCGGATTGCGATGGCAGTCCAGGCACCACTCCATCTGCAGGCTGGCATGCGCGTACGTGAGCGGCATCTCGTCCACCGGACCGTGGCACGACGCGCAGCCAATTCCTTTGTTTATGTGAATCTCATGATTGAAGTACACGAAGTCGGGCAGATCGTGGAGCTTGGTCCACCAGATCGGCGTGTCATTGCGGTAACTGGCGCGCACCGGCTCGAGGATGTCGGCATTGGTCCAGATTTCCGAGTGGCAGTTCATGCACGTCTTGGTCGGAGGAATTCCCGCGAATCCGGAGTTTTCAACTGAGGTGTGGCAGTAGCGGCAATCGAGTCCCAGACCGGCGACGTGATGCTGATGGCTGAACGGAACCGGCTGTTCGAGGCGCTCTCCCTGTTTGGTGACGTACGGCGAGCGCTGCAGCTCGTTCAACGTGAGTGCCAAACTGGTGACGACAAGCCCAAGAATGACCAGGCTCATTCGTGCAAGCCCGTTTGCACCTCGGTTAAAAACTTGTGGCATCGAAACGTGTCCTGACTCTCATGTAAGGGGCACGGGAGGCTGGCGGATTCACGCGAGCCAATAGGAGTGCACCGGTTGAACTTATGAACGGCAGTAACACTCAGAAATAAAACGGACGATTATAACAGGCGAGAATTCTCTGCAAAGTGCGAGCGGGAAATTTTTCGCGATCTTCTGACAGTAGCAAAGGCAAAAGCTCACGCAGATGCACGCGGATTTTGCGGATTCATGCGGGTAGATCAGGAAAGTAGCATCTGCTGAGTTTAAGCGAGCTCAAATCCCGGCAGTCTCGCCGCCTTCTGGTCGAACGTTAGCGTATGTGAGCAGCCTGCCCGAAGTCCCAGAGCTGCGATCACTACGTCGGCGAACGAGCCTTTTCCGGCCTTAACTGCGGTCATGGCAGTAAAGACTTCGGCCTCGTTTTCAATGGCGAACACTTCTATCTGAAGGATGCGCTCGATTACCATGGCGATCTCTTGCGCTCCGAATCCGTAGACGCGATCGAGAACCCACACCGCTTCGACTATTGCCACGATGTTGATGAAGGCAGGGTTCTTCTCCGACAACCGCCGTTCAATTATTTCTGCGGCTTTTCGCGACTGAACTGGATCGTCTTGCGCGAGATAACGAACGAGAATGTTGCTGTCGAGGCCGATCACCGCCGCGAAATCTTTGCCACACCGGCTGCAGCATCAGCAATGGCTTCGTTCATTGCCGCCACGGAAACCGGACGCCGGCGTTGGGACTTGAGAATGCCGCGCAAAGCGGTGGCCGGCAGTTTCGGAAGAAGGACCACGCTGCCATCGGGATGCACGAAAAACTTCACTCGATCTCCAGGCTTCAGCCGCAGGTGATCGCGAATAGCTTTAGGGATGGTCGTCTGACCTTTGACAGTAATTGCTGATTCCATTGTGTTTGCCATTACATTTTACAATTAGTAATACTACGCTAAAGGCCCGTTGGTCAATCGCACACGAGGCGTGAACAGTTACCAAAGAGGACCAAACACCCAGCCGAGGGCGGAGGATCCGCGTTCGCTCAGCGAGGCTTACAGTCCTGCCATCACCAGCAACTTTCTCTCCGTCAGCTCCTCAATCGCGTAGCGAGTGCCCTCACGCCCGAGGCCTGAATCTTTCACTCCACCGTACGGCATTGGATCGACGCGGAATGTCGGCACGTCGCCGACCATTACTCCTCCGACTTCGAGGCGTTCGAATGCGCGAAAAATCAAAGCAGCATCGCGGGTGAACAGCCCCGCTTGCAAGCCGTAGCGCGACTGATTGGCGCGATCGAGCGCGTCTTCGAAATCGTTGTACGGCTCGATAGCAACGACCGGAGCGAAGATCTCCTCGCAGTTCACCTTCATCTGTGGCGTGGTTGCGGAGAGAAGGGTCGGAGCAATGAGCGAACCGTTGGAGGTTCCTCCGCATAGCAACTTGGCTCCGGCGGCGACTGCTTCTTTAACCCACTGCTCGACTCGCTGCACGTCGCTTGCGCGGATCATTGGACCGACATCGGTCTTCTCATCGGAAGGATCGCCGACGTGCAGACGTGCCGCGCCTTCCGCCATCTGCGCGGTGAACTGATCGAAGATGTCGGCATGAACCAGGATGCGCTGCACCGAGATGCAGCTCTGCCCGGCATACGTGAACGCACCAGAAAGACAACGGGAGACTGCGGCTTCAAGATTGGTGTCGCTATGAACGATGACGGCGGCATTGCCGCCGAGTTCCAAGACAACTCGCTTCTTGCCGGCATCGCGCTTGAGCTGCCAGCCGACCGCGGCGCTGCCGGTAAAGCTGAGCAGCTTGATGCGCTCGTCGGCGACGAGCCGACCGGCATCTTCGTTGCTGAGCGGCAGCACGCTTAGCCCGGACGGCGGCCATCCTGCTTCAAGGATCAATTTCGCCAGCAGCAGCGCGCAGAACGGCGTTTGCGGCGCAGGCTTCAACACCACGGGACATCCCACCGCCATAGCGGGCGCCAGCTTGTGCGCAACGAGATTCAGCGGAAAATTGAATGGCGTGATGGCGGCAATCGCTCGGACAGGAAATCGCCGCACAATTCCCCAGCGTTCTTCGGCAGATGGAATGAAGTCAAGCGGCAGGTACTCGCCATAGATTCTCACCGCTTCTTCCGCCGCTGTCGTGAAAGTGAGCACCGCGCGCTCGACTTCCACGCGCGCGGCCTTCACCGGCTTGCCCGCTTCGAGCGCCATCAGGCGAACGAATGTCTCGCCATGCTGCCGGATCGCGGACGCAACCTTCAGCAGCACATCTTTGCGCTGGTATGACGCAAGCTGCCGCAATTCGGCGAACGAGCTGACAGCCGCAGAGATAGCGCGCTCCAGATGTTTGCTGTTTGCCAAGAACGTTGAGCCAATCGGCTTGCCCGTATACGGCGAGTTGATTTCTACGCGTGCGCCTTGCTTAATCCACTCACCGGCAGCCAGAATTCCCGATTCGAGAAATGTGCCTTCAAAACTCTGCATTGGTGCTCCAATGGGAATGATATTGCGAAAAGGCAGCGGGGTACGGCCGCCGCTGAACAGAACCACGTGCGGTAGCGGGTGGGACAGTGGCATGAGTTGCGGCTGCGTGAGGGAAATGCAAGCTGTGACACTGCTGCCTGCCTGGCTCCGCCCATCCCCGGCCCATCCGCTATCGCAGGTGGTTCCGTCACATCTCCCAGGCCAAGGCGCGCCTTCCAGGTTGTCGACCGCTGGCCTGCGATAATCGATCTGCTCGATGCTGCTTAATGCCTTCCAAGTCGTCCTCGCGGTTCTTACGCTCTGTGGCATCGCCTTCTATCTGCTCGCGCTGCTCGCGCTCAGGAGTACTTACCTGTTTCGCCGGGGACAGCAGCCGGTTGCTGATTCTTCGCTCGCAGTTTCCATTCTGAAACCGCTGAAAGGCGCGGATTCGGAAACTTATTCTGTGCTCCGCAGCCATTGCCTGCAGGAGTACCGCGATTATCAGATCATCTTTGGAGTAAATGATGCAAGCGACGCCGCGATTCCTGTCGTTCGCAGACTGATTGACGAGTTTCCCGGTCTTGATATTCGCCTCGTGATCTGCTCGGAAGTCTTTGGAGCTAATCGCAAGGTCAGCAATCTGATTCATCTGCTGCGCGAGGCTAAGTACAAACACATTCTCGTCAACGATGGCGACATCAGAGTGCCTACCGGCTACCTGCGCGCAATGATGTCGTACTTCACGAATCCTGTAATGGGAATGGTGACTTGCCTCTACCGCGGCGATCCCGGCCGGAGTCTGGGTTCCCGGCTGGAGGCGCTCGGAATCTCGACCGATTTTGCTCCCGGAGTCCTGGTTGCGAACTATCTGGAAGACGGCCTCAGCTTCGGGCTTGGATCGACGCTGGCAATGAGCCGCGTGGCGCTGGACAAGATCGGCGGATTTGAAGCTGTGGTGGATTATCTGGCTGACGACTACCAGCTCGGGCAGCGCATTGCCGCTGCGGGTTTCAAAGTGGAACTTGCATCCGAGGTGGTCGACACAGCGGTGCCGCCATACTCATTCCGACAATTTTGGGAGCATCAACTACGCTGGGCGCGAACGATGCGTGTATCGCGTCCCGGAGGATATCGCGGCCTTGCGCTAAGCTACGGGCTCGCCTGGGCGATCCTGCTCGCGCTGTTTGCGCCGCATCACTGGTGGACCTGGACGTTGTTCACAGCAGCTCTCGGGCTGCGAGTCGCAGTGGCATTTTACGTAGGCCGGAGAATGCTGCGCGATCTTCATTTTGCGCGTGATCTCTGGCTGTTGCCATTGCGCGATCTACTCGCGCTGGCAGTCTGGATGTGGAGTTATGCCGGCGATACCGTCACGTGGCGAGGCGAAACGTTCCGGCTCGAGCTCGGCCGAATGCGGCCGGTGGGCAGCAAAGATGCCGCACCTTCAGACAAGGAATTTGAAACGAACAACTCAGAAGTTCAAGGACGATAGACCGGAGGCAGGATCACAACCTCCTGCCGCGTGTGGCCGCTGCAGGCCCAGGCGAAGCAGACGATCCATCCGATAATCGACCACCCGAGGAAGAGGTTCACCAGGAAGATCGCTCCCGCGCTTACGTGCCGGCGCTGATGGGCGATGATCGCCGGCAGAAAGTACATCGCGACTCCGCAAAGCATTGCGAGCATACTGAACATCATGCGCCTCCCTACACGTTAAATTACGCCGAATGTCGCGGTTTTGTTCCCTGACGGGAGCAGAAGGAATTCCTCTTTTCCTCTCTGACCTCCGTGTCCTCCGTGTTCAACTGCTTTGGGTTTGGTCTCCTCTGCTACATTCACAGGATGCCCGATTCGACTCTGGTGCTTCAGGCACAAACCGCTGCGGCTGCGCGGCCGGCGACTCTGCGGCTGTCGCTAATTATCGCCATTGTCAGTTGCGCCAGTTTGCTGCTCGAGCTTGCGCTCACGCGGCTATTCTCGGTCGTGCTCTTTTATCACTTTGCTTTTCTGGCGATCTCGGTGGCGCTGCTCGGGCTAGGCGCGAGCGGAGTATTTGCGCACATCTTTCGTTCCCGGCTCTCGTCGTGGACGAGTGCAGAATTGGGAAGCCGGCTGCTCTGCGTCAATGCCGTATTGATTTTCGCTGTGTTGGAAGTGGTTCTGCATTCGGCCGTGTCATTGACTCTGGAGCTGAGGAACTTCGAGAAGCTGACCATCATCTATCTGGCGGCGGCGGTTCCCTTCTTTATTACCGGTCTTCTCTTCTCGATAGTCTTTGCACGCCAAACCGAGCAGGTGGCGCGCCTCTATGGATTCGACCTCATTGGCGGAGCGCTGGCCTGCATCCTGCTGGTGCCGGTGCTGAACATTCTTGGCGCTCCCAACGCGGTGCTATGTTCGGCGGCGTTGATGGCGATCGGAGCGGCTCTGTGGAGCGACACGCGACGTTGGCGCACACTCGCGCTGGCGACTCTGGTTGCCTCTCTGGTCCTTATCGGAGCGAATCATAACGGGAAACAGATCGACATCATCTATGCCAAAGGCATGCGCCGCAGTGGCTCCTGGGTGCAGTTCGCGCGCTGGAACGCTCTATCGCGAGTGGAGGTGGATCAGGTCGGGCTCTCGAAATACATTGTGATCGATGCCGATGCTTCGACCGCCATCATGAATGTCGATCCGGCGCTGTGGGATCGTGATGTATCGGCTAGCTCTGATTCGGGAATAACAAGACAGCCTTCTTCTTTCAACTGGAAGAACGACCTGATGAACGCAGCGCCTTCGCTGGCCAATGTGCTGCGTCCGCGCGGAGACTTCGCCATTATCGGACCGGGCGGCGGAGTCGATGTGTTGCGCGCCGTGGCCAGTGGCAGCCGGAGTGTTACCGGCATTGAAATTAATCCACTGATTGCCAACACGATCATGCGCGACCAGTACGCTGGTTATGCTTACCACTTATATGAGCGTCCTGAGGTTCACATCCACGTCGCTGATGGCCGCTCCTATCTTCGCAGCAGCCGCGACCGATATGACGTGGTTCAGATGACTCTTGTGGACACCTGGGCTTCCACGGCTGCGGGGGCTTATGCGCTCAGCGAAAACACTCTCTATACTGTTGAGGCATTTCGGGAATACTTCGATCATCTGCGGCTTGATGGCATGATCGCCATCACGCGCTGGGAATTCCGTCAGCCGCGCGAGGCGCTGCGCGTCGTCTCGCAGGCCATGGAGGCGCTGCATGAGTTAGGTGTGGCGAGCCCAAGCGGTAATTTCATGGTCGCTTCCGACGGTCCGCTGGATCAGGATGGACGTCCGGTAATCGTGGTGGCGAAGAAATCCGCGTTCACCTCAGATGAGATCGCCGCCGTGCGCGCGCACTTGAGAGCGCATCCCAAGCTGGTAAACCTCTATATGCCCGGTGCGGACAATGCCGCGAATGCGTTCACACAGTTGATTCAATCCAATGATCCGCACAGGTTCGCCGCGGCATATAAATACAATGTCGCTCCGGTTTTCGACTCCTCGCCGTTCTTCTTCTTTACGCTCAAGACCGCCAACGCGTTCGCCGATCTGCGCGGCACGCGCGGTGGCATGGATTGGAGAGTGAATCTCGGTATCGTGATCCTCGGCATGGTGCTGCTGATCTCGCTCGTCGCGGTGATCGC
>DATLKS010000046.1:0-2605 GCA_035538255.1 Terriglobales bacterium | reverse complement strand
GAGCTATATCCTTGAGTACTCTAGCGGCAAAACGCAGGAAATCCCGCTGCGGAACGGCTACGAAGTGGCGCAATCGAACCTAATTCATGAGGCGACGCGGATCGATCCAACTGCCACTGAGGCGCAAAGAGCGCTGGTCTTCGTCAAGGACATTGCCCGAGAGCAGTATCAGATTTTGCTTTTCTCAGTTCCCGTCGAGGCGGGACTGGCGCGGATCCGCTGGCGGTTAAATGGACGGCAGCCGCCGTTAGCTATTTTTGCGGTGACCGCCGAGTGGTCGTGACCTAAGCCGCATAAGAGGACAGCGATGGCGCAAAGGGAGTTGCTAAACCCCTCACGGACTGTTGTTGATCTGAACGGAAATTGGGAGCGACATATCCACGGGAAGCTGGTTGATGTAATTTCAGTTCCTTCCTCCCTGCGTCCTTCGGGCCAATACCGGTTGCAGCGTAGTTTTCTTCTGCCCCGTCTTTTAGATGGCGCACGAGCCATCCTTCATCTCGATGCCGTTACTTACTTTGGGCGAGTCGTTGTTAATGGCCACGAACTCGGCGCGACGATTCCCTATGTGCCGCACGAGTTCGAGTTCTCAGCGTTGGCTATAGAGGGACGGAACACCGTGGCAGTGGAAATTGCCGACTGTCCTTTTGCCGGGGAAGGCGCCGGTAAAGACGAAACCGCATTTGGCGCCACCGGCGGATGGGAATCTTACGGTGGCATCATCCGGAACGTCTATGTCGAGGTTCGTCCCGCAGCATTTATCGAGAACGTAGGTTTTGGCTATCGGCTGAGCGCTGATTACGGCAGCGTGTCCTGCAGCGCGCGAGTTTTTGTCGCGTCGACCGAGACGCAATCCGCCGAATGTCAGCTAGCGCTCTGCTGGGGAAAGTCAGAGGTAGCGCTGGCGAGAAAGAACATGCAAATTGTCGCTGGAACCAGCGAAACGGAACTTAGGTTCGAACTAAAAGCTCCCGTTTTATGGTCTCCCGAGGGACCGAACCTGTACCAGTTGCGGGCGCTCTTGAAGACCGACTCCACAGAAGACCAATGGACGTGCCAGACAGGCTTTCGAGAGTTCAGGACGCGAGGGCGGGATTTTCTGCTCAATGGGAAAAAGCTTGTGCTGAATGGTGTGTGCCGCCACGACATGTGGAAAGAGCAGGGGTTCACGTTGTCGCCGGGCCAGCAAGAGCAAGACATGCGGATGATCAAGTCGCTCGGTGCGAACTTTGTCCGCTTGGTGCATTATCCGCACGATCGCAGAATCGTCGAGTTGGCCGACCAACTGGGGCTGTTGGTGAGCGAGGAGCCCGGCTTCTGGAATGTGGATTTCGAAACGACGGCAAAGAGCGAAATCGAGCTGGCATACCGCATTTTGGAACGTACCATCCGGCGCGATTGGAACTCGCCAGCCGTTATCATGTGGCTGCTCGGAAATGAATGCGCCTTCCCCGCTAGTTATTTGAAACAGGCCAAGGCGATCTGCAACAGCTTAGATCCCATTCATCGCTTGGTCTCGGTTGCTCACAACAATGGTGAGTTTCCCGCGGTCAAAAATGTATTCGACCAGGCGGGGCTGGACTTCTATGACTGGCATGCGTATGAGTACTCCGGCGATAAGTTCGCGAGGCTGCCGGAATCATTTGGTCCCGGCAAGCCTTTAACGCTCACCGAGTGGGGATGGGAAGATGCCGGCCACGGCGCAATCTTTTACGAGCGCGATTTCGACGCTTTGCTGGACCAGGTTGAAGCCGGAAAGATTGCCGGCCACGCCTTTTGGAGCTGGAATGACGTTCCGCGATTCACTCGCGTAGATTGGCCCACGCACAATGGTATTTTGCTTTCTGGCGCGGTCAGCGAAGCTCGCGAAATCCGAGAGCCTGTGTACTCGAAGCTGGCTGCCTTATTTGCAGAGAGACGCGAAGGGGGCAGCAGTTGCGGGCAGGACCGCCCGACAGTGCTGCCGTTAAAATGGATGCCATTTTCCAAGGACAGCCTGTTTCACAGCACCGATCTGCAAGCATTGGTTGATTCTGCCAATGGACGGCAATCATGGGCGGCCATCGAATCGAGCTTGGCGACGTTTTGGGCTGCTAGCGCAGCCGATGAGCAGTGGAAGCGAACGGCTTCGCAGTTCTCATTCTGGCGGGGATGTGAAGTAAATATCTTGGGGGTATGCTTTCGTTCGCCGGTAGTCAACGATCGCGTCCGCCCGGTGGCGTTAACGGCGGAAGTTTCTGAGCTCACAATTCCAATCAACCAGGTGTGCGCCAAGATTCACGTTCTGGGACAGGTTTCCTTCCCGCTTGGCTATCCGCTGGCCGGCAGGCAAGGGGAGATCGTCGCCGTCTACACCTTGGAATATGCCAACGGAAAAACGCAAGTACTGCCGGTTCGCAACGGTATTGAAGTTGCACAATCCAACCGCATCCATCGAGCCACCCGCATCGATCCCATCGCCACTGCTGCTCAGCCTGCACTCGAGTACCTAAAGGACATCGCTCGCGAACAGTATCAAATCCTGCTGTGGTCGATCCGGACCGAACCAGAGAGACTGGTGAACCTGCGATGCAAATTGAATCGTCATCAGCCTGCACTGGCCATC
>DATLKS010000045.1:0-1809 GCA_035538255.1 Terriglobales bacterium | reverse complement strand
GTTCGAGCTCCCTGGATACCTTGCCGGCGTCTACCACGACGGCGACCAGACCGTCGTGGCCCATGGGATGGCGAACGTTGTCACAGGAGCACCGATGCGTGACGACACGGGATTCCTTTTTGGATCCGTAACGAAAGTCCTGACCACGACCCTTGTTCTCCAACAGGTCGAGCGCGGCGTCGTTGATCTCGATGAACGAGTAATCAAGTACTTGCCGGAGTTCAAACTGACTACGTCCTCAGCGGCGGAAAAGATCCGCGTCCGAAATCTCCTGACACATACCAATGGGATCGATGCGGACTTGTTTTTCCTTGATGCCAAGGGCCGCGGTGCCCTGAAGGTCTTCCTCGAAGGGCTTGGGCAGTACTGCGGGGCTCTCTTCGGGCCAGACGAATACATCAGCTACTCAAATGGCGGGATGATAGTAGCGGGACGCCTACTCGAAGTAGTGACTGGCACGTCTTACCACGACCTTCTCAAGCGCGAGGTGTACGCAACTGTTGGCATGGATGACTCGTGCACCTCTGCCGAGGAAGCCATCCTTCGGAGCACCGCCGTTGGCCACTTCCCCGATCCAGCTACCAAAGGTGCCCGGCGTACCGACATGTTCATGCTGCCGGACTCTTGGGCGCCCGCTGGAAGTACGCCGATCGGCACCATCCGTGATCTACTTGCATTCGGACGGACCCATCTCGCCAATGGCGTATCCCCGTCGGGGAAACGCGTTCTATCGCGTGAGTCAACCGCACGCATGCAGTCTGTGTCGCATGACATGGGAACCCCGAACGTTCCACCTATCGGGCTTGGATGGCTGCTCATGCCATTTGGAAAAACGACCGTGCTCTCCCTTTCAGGCGCATCGCCCGGCGGAGTGGCAGTTCTGGCTGTCGTGCCTGAACACGATCTTGTCTTTGCAGCCTTTGGCAATGATCCGCGGGCGATGGCGCTCCATGACCAGATTCTGCTTTGGCTACTTCGTCAACACCTTAACGTCCAGGTTCCAGACCTCGTGTCGGACACGACCCAGGTAAGCGATCTCACTCCCTACGCGGGCACGTACCGCTCGAATCAACTTCGCGTCGACGTCAGTGTCGTGGACGGCCAGCTCGAGGAGAAAATGACCTACGAACCGCTAGACGACGTGCAGGAGCGGATCTTTACCAGATTCTCAGGCGGCTCGTTCCCATTCCCGCCGCGGCGCTTCGCACCCATTCGCAAGGACCTCTTCGCGCCAGCCGGGATGCCGCTCCAAGCATTCAACGGATATTCGCGCCAAGTTCTCGTCTCATACCACGGTGTCAGCAAAGGCCGTGCGAACTATCGATCTGCCGGTGGTCGCATGACTCGAAGGGAGCATGCCGGCTGAGTGTGAGTTTTAACGAATTGTTTTCATTTCCTAGTCTCGAAATAAGGAATAACATGTCAAAGATATCACTATAGGGGTCAGCACATCCAAACCTTCGCGTACAGTTTTCAGGTTTGGATGTGCTGACCCTTTTTTGGGAACATGCAAGCATGTCGGAATCCAGATCCGTCGTCACCTGGAGGTGATGGTGACCATGTTGGCGTAGCTGGTGATTTCGATGTCATAGCATGGAGCAGTCGGATCAAAACCAGGACTTTGCAGTTGCGAGATGTTGCCCGCAACGCTGAAGGTTTGATCGTCGAAGGCCAGCGCGTCAGCCCAGCCCTTGAAGTTGATGCGGGTGGCGACGCCTGCGGGGCGGCGCACGGTAATCTCTGACGCTCCTCCGGCGAGCCGTATAGGAACCCGGCCCGTGGGCGTGGGGAGATCCAGACGGATCGTGT
>DATLKS010000044.1:0-1819 GCA_035538255.1 Terriglobales bacterium | reverse complement strand
AGATCATCGTCTGCGACAAATCCACTCTGCGGTTATCGCCCAACGTCAGCGTCGCCTTGTCCAACATTCCCAACAGCAACTGCCACAGCGAATCGCTGGCCTTCTCAATCTCATCAAACAGCAGGAAAGAAAGTTTCACCTTGTCCGTGTGCGAGGCTGCCAACGCTTCCTGCGTGATTAGCGGATGCGTCTCCCGGTGCCCCAGATATCCTGGGGGCGACCCAATCAATTTGGCGATCTCATGCGAGTGCTGAAATTCCGCGCAGTCCACTTTGATTACCGCGCGGGGATCTCCAAAGAGGATCTCCGCGGCAGCCTCGACAATGCGCGTCTTGCCGGAGCCGGTGGGCCCCAGGAACAGCAGGTTTCCGACTGGGCGCCCCGGAGAGCGCAGCCCGGCACAGAACACTTGATGGAGCTCGACAAGCGCCTGCACGGCCTCGTCCTGCCCCACGATCCTCTGCCGCAGCGCATCCTCAAAATGGCTCGACGTCGAACTCTTCTGTCTCGTGTCCAACTCTTTCCTGTGGGCCGACTGCGTTGCTGTTGCCATGACGTCTCCTTCACTGTCGTGCTTCGAAACCAGCTGGAACACGACATCCAATTTCAATCTCCCGAACCGCCTCGTTCTCCCGTGATCCACTCCCGGATGTATGCCGGGCAATTCTTCAGCTGGATGCTGCGCCCCTCGCAGCGCCTAAGAAAATTGACAGCGTCTTGATCCACAAGCTTCAGGTCTTTTAAGTCCAAGACGATGCGGCGACCGTCCGCTTCTGGGCTGATCAGCTTTTCCAACTCGCCTAGGTTTTCTGCCGCCATCCGGCCGCTCAGCTTAATGACCACCTCTCCGTTCGCTGCCCTGGTGATCTTCAGCATCCATCCTCTCCTGAGAATTCTGACCCCTGCGACGTCCTTCACACACGCCTATAGTGGCAATCACATTGCCAACCGTAAGCTAATGAAATCACGGCAATTGAAGGAGACCAAAATTGACGAAATTCGCCAATTGGCGAAAGCTGTACAAAGATCCTGTCGTAAAGCTGTCGAAAGTCACGTAAGAAAAAGGGCTAGCTGTTCTTCGAGGAATCTATAGCTTTGAAGCGACTCTTGCTGATCTTCAGCGACCTGATTTTCGACTCCAGAGTGGATCGCGGGATACCGAGCTTGGAAGCCGCACCGGACGGTCCGTACACCTGTCCTCCGCTTTCGCGCAAGGCTGCCTCAATAATCTCTTTCTCCTTGGCCGCAGGCTTTCGTAATGGCTCCAGATGGGTTTTCGGCTCGCTTGCAGGAGGCTGCCGCGAAAGCCAACTTTCATCGACCGAGAAATTCTCCGTGTCGCACACGATTACCGATCGCTCGATGACGTTCTGCAATTCGCGAATGTTACCCGGCCAAGGGTACGACTGAAGCAATTCCAGGCTCTTTTTGTTTAACCCGCGAATTCTCTTTCCTGCTTTACTCGCGTAACGATCGATGAAGTATTCGACTAGCACCGGAATGTCTTCCCGTCGATCTCGCAGAGCAGGAACCTCGATCGGAAAAACGTTAAGCCGGTAAAAGAGGTCACTCCGGAACGTGCCCGCAGCGATGGCCGCCTGCAGATCGCGGTTAGTAGCAGCGATCACCCGAACATTCGTTCGCACAGATCCAGTTCCACCAACACGCTCGAATTCATGTTCCTGCAAAACACGCAAGAGAGCGATCTGGGTCTCGGCAGGAAGCTCTCCGATTTCATCGCGGAATATGGTACCTCCTTCGGCCAACTCAAAGCGCCCTAAACGTCGCTGAGTTGCGCCCGCAAAGGCGCCTTTCTCAT
>DATLKS010000043.1:0-8426 GCA_035538255.1 Terriglobales bacterium | reverse complement strand
CTATCACTCATAACAGCGCAAGAAACCGATGGCTGACGCAAGTCGAATCGGAGTTGCTCTTAAAGGAGGGTTTAGATGTTGTCCATTGATGTACTGGAGTGCGGAGAGGTGGCGATGCTCTTTTGCCGCGGCAGCCTAATGGCTGGAGAAACTGCAGAACACTTTCGCAGGATTGCAATCGCGCATTCCGAAGCAACGCTGCTGGTCGATATCGCAGAGCTGGAAAAGATCGATGCCGCCGGAGTCGGCGTCTGGTTAGACATTCACAACAAAGCCGAACATCGTGGCGGAAGCATGATTCTCCTAAACCCGACAGTCTGGGTGCGCGAATTTCTTCAGCTCACTCATCTGGACTCGGTTCTGCGCATCGTTGCGCGTCAAGAGCAGGCGCCGAGAGCGAATGAGCGGACGCTGGTGCAAGTCCAACATGTCGCCGCATGATCGAAGTCGAGCGTGGGATGGGCAGAAGTTTACGCCCCCGACTTGCCGCTTGTTTACCACCGCAAACACAGGCTTGTGTTTAGATGAATTGTGCTGAAAGGGGAATTATATAGATGTTTCTTCATACCTGGGAACAAGATGCTGAAGGGGCCGGTCAACGGCACACGTGGCTTACGGACGAACGGCAGCGTCTTCGCACAGTTGTAATCGACGATTCCGCTACTTTCCTGGAGGTGGTCTGCGCTTTGATGGAACGCGATGACGAATTGGACATCGTCGCTCGCGGACGCGATGGAATAGAGGCCATCGAGCTTGTAGCCAAACTTAATCCCGATCTGGTTGTAATGGACGTCGACATGCCGCGTCTCGATGGGCTGAACGCGGCGTTCATCATCTCCTCGAGATTCCCTTCGACACAAATCGTCCTGATGTCTGCGGAAGATTCCGGCGAGCTGCGCGCCGACTGCATGGCTTGCGGCGCCATGGCATTCGTCCATAAGCCCCGATTTCGCCAGGAGTTTCCGTTGTGCCTTGAAATTATTGTCAACGCCTGACGTCAGTGCCTTTTTACAACAACTTTACCGCCATAAGCCCGCGGCTATGGCGAAATTGAATAAGCAGGAGAATAAGAATGAATCGGAAGCAGACGCTGTTCGCTCTTACCGTGCTGGCAATTGGAACATCATCCTTAATTAGTCAGAATTTTCCAGCGCCGCCTGATCCCGCGACCATGGCGCAGCATCGGGTGCAGTTCCTTACAACAGTGCTGTCGCTCACGAATCAGCAGCAGCAACAGGCCCTCACGATATTCACCAATGCGGCGTCCGCACAGAGCACGACACACGAAAGTATGAAGACCGCGCATGATGCCCTTCAAACTGCGGTGAAGAACAACGATTCCGACGGAATCAAGCAGGCGGCGACGAGGATCGGGAATCTGGTTGCGGAGATGACGGTTACGCAGGCAAATGCGGACGTCGCATTCCACGCTCTGCTTACCTCGGAGCAACAGAGCAAATTCAGCCAACTCGAGTCAGGGGGCCACATGCTGCACGGCGGTCCCGGAATTGTGACGGAGTTTCATCCGTAGGCGATGGCAGGTGCGCGTCCTTAGCCTGACAAATGGAAGCGAGTGACCTGGATGTCCTAAACTACAGACTGTCATCCCCTCTCCGCTGTGACAGCGCTTACATTTTCGATGACTTAAGTGCGGAGTGGGGAATCAACTTTTTGGGGCGTCAGCGAAAAGCAGATTCCTCGCGCAAAAACCGGCGCTTCGGAATGACAGTTTGAATAGGAATGACGGTGTTTTAGTCGGAATGACAGTTTTTTAATCAAATGGTTCTTTCAATCGGAATGACAGTTCTTTAAGTCGTCAGTCTGCCGCACGTTTATCATTTCCGAAGATCAAATTAATTTGTGAAACTTCCGAGCAAAGAACGCTTTCTCTGGCCGGCGCTCACGGGCGCGCTGGTAGCCATTCTTCTCCTGCTCGGAACGCTGCAGTATCGCTGGAGTATTCAAGTAAGTGAAGCGACTAGAGCTCGAATGCAGGCGGGCCTGGACTCGTCCATGCTCGCCTTCCGCCAGGACTTCGCGCGTGACCTTTCCGAACTCACCCTTCCATTCGAACCCGCACTCGAGCCGGGACAGCCACCAGAACTGACAACACTCGCGCATCAGACGTCACAAATGCGCAGGACAGCGACGCACGCCGCGCTTGTGAAGGCTGTGTATGTTGCTGAGCAGACGCCATCGGGACAATTTCGACTGCTAAAGGAAAGCGCCGGCAAAGCTGCTTTTGAGCCGGCGGCGTGGCCAGGGTCGCTCAAGGGCCTGCGTACTGCTCTTCCGCAGCCACTCAGCCTCAGGGTCTTCAGCAGGAGACCACCTAGAGACCATGAACGCGATCACTACCGAATGCAGTCAGGATTTGGGCCTCGAATGCTGGTGCAAAAGCATGGGCCGCCTTGGTTCATCGCGGCTTTAATTCCTGCACTCGTCCGTCCGGTTGAGATTCATTTTGGGATCTTTCCCCCGAGGCCCGATCAATCGAGGCAGTGGATCATCATCGAGCTCGACCGCCGCTTTCTTCAGCAGCATCTTTTTCCTGAATTGGTATCGCGCTACTTTCCCAATAGCAACGAGCAAAACTATGACGTCGCGATCGCTAGCGGAACGAGTGACAGCGACGACATTTACCGTTCTGGCGCTCACCTCACGGAGAAACGGGCCGACGCCGCAATAAGTTTGTTCGGAGGACCTCCCCGGTCCGGGGATTCTGTGTCTCTCGACCTGGAAGTACAGTCAAGAAATAAGGGGCTGCATGAGCATGAAATGGAGCTGCCGCTTAATGTGCCCCTTGGTCTTGAGCCTGGACGACCTTTCGAAGCGAGCAATTGGGTGCTGCTGGTAAAAAACCGCCAAGGCTCTCTCGAAGCTGCGGTAGCGCGCTTGCGCCTTCGCAACCTCACCGTGAGCTTCGGGATCTTGCTTGTTCTGGCGGCCACGATGGCGGTCGTCGTTCTAGCCAGCCAGCGTGCGCGCAGGCTGGCCCAGTTGCAAATGGATTTCGTCGCGGGAGTCTCTCACGAGTTGCGCACACCTATCACTGTGATCTCATCGGCGGCTGAAAATATCGCGGATGGCCTGATCGAAGATAAAGACCAGATTGCCCGATATGGCACTGCCATCAAGAACCAGGCAACGCAGTTGAAGCAACTGGTCGAGCAAATTCTGTTGTTTGCTTCCAGTCGGCATGGCAAGCCGGCATATTCTCTTCGCCCAGCCAATGTAGAGGACGTGATCGAAGGCGCACTCGCAAATTCCGCCGACCTGATTCGCTCCGCAGCCATTACAGTTGAACGGAGCCTTCAATCAAAGTTGCCTGCAATTGCCGTGGACACTCAGGCACTCTCGCAGTGTTTACAGAACTTAATCGCGAATGCCGTTAAGTATCGGGGCGATGTTCCTTGGATCGGAATCGCCGCTGCCGCTCGCCGCCTTGCGCGCGACATGGAGGTTGTGATCACAGTTTCAGACCGAGGTATCGGAATTGACCCGGACGAACTGCCGCATGTCTTTGATCCGTTTTATCGCGCCACTGCGGTGCGCGAGGCACAAATACACGGGAATGGACTTGGATTGCCTCTGGCCAAGAGCATGGCAGAAGCCATGGGCGGCTACATTACTGTGCAAAGCAAACTTGGAGCGGGGAGTGCCTTTTCGGTACATCTTCCCGCAGCGTCGGTGGAAGTGGCCGCCCGGGTTATCGAGAGAGCGCCGGCAAAAGACCTACTCCAGAACCATGAATGAACGAATTCTGATCGTCGAAGACGAAGAAGCCCTTCGCATGACGCTGATCGACCGCCTGATTAGCGAAGGCTATGAGGTGGAGTTCGCCGCCGACGGACGTCAGGGGCTAGATAAAGCCACGCAGAGTGCTTTCGATCTGGTGCTGCTCGATGTAATGCTGCCTAAGAAGACCGGCTTCGACGTGTGCCGCGATATTCGGGCCGCCGGAATGGCCGTTCCCATCTTGATGCTGACGGCACGCGGGCAGAGTGTAGATAAAGTGGTTGGGCTGAAGATCGGAGCCGATGACTACGTCGCCAAACCTTTCGACACCATGGAGTTGCTTGCACGTGTCGAAGCGCTGCTGCGACGGTCTCGCAGCTATTCAAATTCTCATCAGGCGGTTCAAAAGATCGGAGGAATTTCCATCGATCTTCCGGGAACAACGGTCTTTCGCGATGGCAAGCAAGTTCCGCTTTCGGCTCGCGAATTCCAGCTCTTGAGATATCTCGTGGAGCATCGCGGAGTAACAATGTCTCGCGGTGACATTCTCAAAGACGTGTGGGGCTACAGCTCCGAGACCTTCACACGTACCGTTGATGTTCACGTCGCCAGCCTGCGGCAAAAGATAGAGAACGATCCCAAGCAGCCCGAGCTGATTCTCACTGTGCCGGGGCTGGGATACAAACTCTCGGCCTAAGCCGTCGAGCATTCAGCAGATCGTTGCGAGCCTAAACGGTCCAGTGAACATGCCAGGCTTCTACGTTCTGCTCCGCAACAGATAAAAGATCCCGACCACAACGACGATAGGCAAGACCACAGTGGCGGCTATGCACAGCAGCAAGAGGAGAAAGAAGAGCCAATCTCGTGCGACCAGTCCCCGGCGAATGCCGCCGCAATAGCGCACGAGCAGGTTGTAGTTCATTCGGTTCGACTTCCATATGGTATCGAATACGTCTCCGAAAATCGGTACGGCACCCAGAATGGTGTCGATCCCGATATTGGCCACCATGCGCAAGATCGCGATCCTGGGAAGTTCTCGCTGCCAGGCGGCAAACACAATCAGAAATGACAAAAGTCCTGTGATGATGTCGCCCAACCCGGGCACAAGTCCCACAATGGGATCGAGTCCGAAACGAATCTTCGTGCCGGGAATCTGAAAAATGTCATCCAGCACTGCGGCGAGATGATCCAGCTGCGCGTCGGTCAGACCACGGACACGCTCTTGGCGCGGCGGAAGAACTTCAGGTTCGATGGGCATAAGAGCATTGCTCAAATACTACTTGTTATGCTCGTAAGATGCCGAGAGTGTTGAAAGCTCATGTCCTGCTGGTGCTGGTGACATTCATTTGGGGCTCGACTTTCGTTCTAATTAAGAACGTCGTGGAGCACGACGCGACGCCATTGCTGTTCAATTTTTTGCGCATGACGCTGGCGGCGACAACGCTCGGTATTGTTTTTCACCGCGACGTTGTACGCATCAATCGCAAAGCGCTTGCGGCTGGCGCGCTGGCGGGCGTTTTTCTGTGGCTGGGTTACGAGTTTCAAACGACCGGTATCCGGCTTACGACCGCCTCAAAATCGGCTTTCATTACGGGAATTTCTGTTGCGCTCGTACCGCTGTTCATGATTCTCTTCTGGGGGAGAAGAATCAGCACGTGGACAGCCTTCGGCGTGCTCGCCGCGATTTCAGGTTTGTTCCTGCTTACAGTCCCTGCTAGTGAAAACGGGATAGGGAATTGGGCGAGCATCAATCGCGGCGATCTGCTGACCCTGGGTTGCGCGGTCAGCTTTGGCTTTCAGATCATCTTTCTCGGCCGCGCCACAGATCGTCATCCGTTCGCGCAGATCGGATTTCTGCAGATAGCCATCACCGCTGTCCTGATGGGACTCACCGCGCCGTTTTTTGAGCGTCCACACATTATTTGGACCGCGCAAGTCGTTTGGGCGATCGCTATTACTGCCCTACTGGGAACGGCGGCCGCCTTCACCATTCAAGCCTGGGCGCAACAGTTCACTTCGCCCACGCACACCGCCTTGATCTTTTCCCTGGAGCCAGTCTTTGCCTGGATAACTTCATATATCACGCTGGGCGAGAGGCTAGGTCTGCGCGCAGGAGTAGGTGCGCTATTGATTCTCGCGGGCGTGCTCATCTCGGAGCTGCCTGGATCGACTGCAGCCTCACAACCTGCTTGAACGCAGCTGTCAGTTTTCAACTGCCCTCGAACCAAGGTGCTCACGCCACAACATGCCATGCGCCTATTGCTGCAGAACTCGCGTCTAATCAACAGGAAGTGAGATGTTTAGAAGGGATCTTCCCTTCCACCGACGTTCCGCCCGCCTAGAGCGCTTCTCGCTATAATGAAGGATTGCCAGCGCGTTGATGAGGGACGATCATGGATTCACACATGACATTGAGAGATCGCATAAGATCGCACCGGTTCTTATCCACGGTTCTTGTGGTTGCGACATTATTTGTCGGAATACTTATCGGTACGGTTATTCAGAGAGGCGTAAAGGGGGCGACAAAAGCCGTAAATAGTTCAGATGCCACCCCGCTGAAGGTCCCGGCTCCACAGCAGCTCTCGAGCGCTTTCAGTCAGGTAGCCAAGCAGCTTGAGCCGAGCGTAGTGAACGTCAACACGGAATCCACTCCGAAGACTACGACTCCACGCGGTAGACGCCGCAGCAATCCTCAGGGCGACCAAGGCGATCCATTTCAGGACTTCTTTGACAGGTTCTTTGGCGGTCAGGACGGCAGCCCCTTCGGTGGCCAAGGTGGCGCCGGCGCCACCGAGCACTCGCTCGGTTCGGGCGTGATCGTCGATTCTAAGGGTTACATCATTACCAATCAGCACGTCGTAGAAAAGGCAGATCGCATTCGCGTGAAGCTCGAGGGCGATCCACCGGGCGTGCAGCACGATGCCAAGGTCGTCGGTACCGATCCGGAAACCGATCTTGCTGTAATCAAGATCGATGTGGATCATCCATTGACGCCGGCGAAGCTCGGCAACTCTGAATCGATGAACGTTGGCGATTGGGTGCTTGCGATCGGCAGTCCTTTTGCTCTGGAAGAGACTGTAACCGCGGGAATCGTGTCATCCAAAGGACGCGACATTGATAGCCGCCGCCAGTTCCAGCGATTCATTCAGACCGACGCGGCGATCAATCCAGGGAACTCAGGCGGACCGCTGGTGAACATGAACTCCGAGGTGATTGGCATCAACACAGCCATCTTCACCGAATCGGGCGGATACCAGGGCGTAGGATTCGCATTGCCGTCGAACACCGTGGCCGAAGTCTATAACCAGCTCATCGGTCCGGAACACAAAGTCGTGCGCGGGTCGATCGGTGTTGCCTTTAACGCGCAGCCGAACCCTGCTATTGCGCGCATGTATGGTGCAAAAGGCGGAGTCGTGATTTCGAGCATCACTCCCGGCGGGCCAGCGGACCAGGCAGGGCTGAAAATCGGCGACACTATCACGTCGGTGAACGGGAAGTCAGTTAAGAACGGCGACGAGCTGGTGAGTGATATCTCCGCTGAAAAGCCCGGAACCAAGGTAAAGATCGGCTATGAACGCGGAGGAAAGTCATCGGAAGCCACGGTAACAGTCGCCGATCGCGCCAAGCTATACGGCAATACTGCGGCCAACGAGGAAGAACCCGGCAATGAAGAGGAACCAGTGTCGGGCAAACTGGGTATCTCAGTCCGCGCGATCACGCCAGACATGGCCGATCGTCTCGGAATTCCGGCAAACAAAGGTGTAATTGTCAGCGATGTGAAGCCAGGCTCGTTCGCAGAGGACATCGGGCTCAGTCGCGGAGACGTGATCCTTGAAGTCAATAAGCAGGCCGTGAACAGCGAGGACGATTTCCGGCGCATCACGGGACAACTCAAGAGCGGACAGGACGCAGTCTTCCTTGTCCGCCAAGGACGGGGACGTAATGCCAGCACGATCTTCCTTGCCGGCACTCTCCCATAAATGTAAGTAGCTGTTCTGGAAAGGCTTAGCCGGAGACGAATTCCTGAGACTCAGGGCAGAACAGGTTACCCATAGTGCATCTCACCTACCCAAAGGTGAGGTGTACTACTGGTTTTGCCCTAAGTCGATATTTCAGATGCAAAGCCGCAGCTGCTCAGGTAAGCTGCTTCTCACCCTTAAGAAATCCCCGAATTGAAGCTGGAGTCTATCCCTGTTTCAAAGAGGAGCCTTATGCGGTCTAACCAACTGGTGAAGTTTGGAAGTTCATTCCTGATCCTGGCTGTGATAGGCGTGTCGGCATTTGCCGCGACCACCAACAGCAACAACACCACACATCACTCACGATTCAGTCATCTGCGCAAAGCTACGTGGAAGCGACATGGTCAGCAGCAAATCGCAGGCGATCGCGTGCGCGAGATTCAGGAAGCGCTAATTCGTGAGCACTACCTTAATGGTCAGCCAACCGGAGTTTGGGACAGCAGAACCGCCGCTGCCATGCGTCGCTTCCAGGCCGACCAAGGGTGGCAAAGCAAGGTCGTTCCCGACTCGCGGGCACTGATTAAGCTCGGACTCGGTCCTAGCCACGAGAACGATCTCAATCCCGACCTGATGGGCGATGGCAGCTTCACTCCGCTGCACGCCCCGGGATCTGCAGCCGCCGAAATTCCGCAACGGTAATCGATTCAGAGTACCGAGGAGCCCGAGATG
>DATLKS010000042.1:0-5499 GCA_035538255.1 Terriglobales bacterium | reverse complement strand
AAATCTGGCGAAGGTGGGAGGAAACCTTCCTGGTGTTGCATGATCGCATCGAGCATGAGGGCAAGATCGGCAGAGTAGTTGCCGTCGCTGAAACTCGCTCCGCTCTCGTGCGCTGCACTGGAGTGCATCCAGTATTCGGCTACCAGATGCCAGTACCCTCGCTCTTTGGATGACCAAAGCTTCAGATACTCCAGCGAGTGCTGCGGGCCAGTTCGATATTCGACTTGTATCGAAGCTGCTTCGTCAGACTGCGTCAAATCCTTCCAGTTGAGAGTGACAGCACATTCCAACATGCGGTCGATCGTTGTTCGCTTGTGGCCGATGCGCTTAAGTTCAAGTCCGTTATGGCTAGGTGGAACGGTATGTGATGCTGCCATTCAATTCTCATTTCGGCTTCAATTCCATTCTCTCTCCCAGGCTGGCGCCGCACTGTACAAAATTGCTCAGACATCGCTCGTTAACCGCCTCTAGATTGTGATAGAGCGATTAAAGTTGATTACACAACTATTACAAGGCAGGGAACTCCCGCTTCATGCGTGTCGGAATCGAATGAGTAGGCGCTCTTAAAGAGACACGGGGAACGATGAGCATTTTCACAGGCGACCGAACGTTTGTGCAGCTAATCAATCCGCTTACTACTTTTTTCATAAGTCTATTTCATATCGGTGCAGTTGCCGCGTTATTCATGTTCAGTTGGAAAGCTCTCACGCTGGCGCTCGTTCTCTGGTGGGTCGCCGGGAGCCTCGGTATCGGAATGGGATACCACCGACTGCTCACCCATCGAAGCTATAGAACTCCTAAGGGGTTGGAATACGTTCTGACGATTTGCGGGACCTTGGCTCTCGAGGGCGGACCTATATTCTGGGTCGCCGTGCATCGCCTTCATCACCAGAACACCGACCAAGAAGGGGATCCACACTCGCCTCGCGATGGCGGTCTGTGGGCGCACATGGGCTGGATGATGACAGGCCAGGCGATGCACAGCGGTTCTGCTGAGCTTCTGCCCTATGTCCCCGACCTTCGCAAAGACAAGTTTCAAGTCTGGATTAGCCGATGGCACTGGATCCCAATCACAACCCTCGGCGTGATTCTGCTTGTTGTTGGTGGCTGGCAATTCGTGATGTGGGGGATCTTTCTCCGGACAGTCATCGGTCTCCACACCACCTGGCTCGTGAACTCTGCCACACACATGTGGGGATCACAGCGCTTTCCCACCGGCGATACTTCCAAGGATAATCTTTGGGTTGCAATGCTGACCTTCGGTGAGGGTTGGCACAACAATCACCACGCACATCCACAGTCAGCACGGCACGGGCTCGCGTGGTACGAACTCGATCTGAGCTGGTATGGGATTTCGGCATTGCGCGCGTTGGGCCTTGCTAGGGACATCAAGTTGCCGCGGGCGGAACAAAGGCATGAGAGCAAAACTCTCGTTGCAGTCCGGCGGTATTCGGTCGGGAACTCCTCAGGTCATGATGCGGCAGGCAGAAGGGCAGCTTAAGCAGCATCGTTCCAAATCTCGCGGCAATGCGATGCCTAAATGGAACATGACTTACAAAAAGCGCAGCAATAAATCAGCAAACAGAGGCCGAGCGTCTTCCCCTACGCAGAAGAATCCAGCCGCCCTCGTAGAGACCCGTGCACTTAGAGCAACGGAATCGGCAAAGGTGCTGCCATGAGCGTGCAGCTAGTTAATCCAAGCGACACCTCTTTCGGAACTGCGGTCATCACCCCACGTTGGCTTTATGTGTTGGCGGCTGCGACTCCATCGTCCTTTGGAGATCCGCTTCTCTGCGATGAAACTCTGCAGCATTGGGACCCTGCGAGCACACATGAAGGAGATGTGGTTGGAATCGGAATTCACACTGGAAATGCATTACGTGGCTATACAGTAGGCCGACGCGCGCGCAAATGTGGAGCCTGGGTCATCTTTGGCGGTGTCCATGCAACTCTTTATCCCGAAGAGGCATTCGAGCGGGGCGGGGCGCACGCTGTCGTGCGCGGAGATGGCGATCTGGCTTGGGGCATCGCGCTCACTGATTGTGCGAATGGCCGAGTGAAGAAAATCTACGAAGGCGGTCGCGTTGAGGCCGGTCAGTTTAAAGCGGCGCGGTGGGACCTTCTGCCGGCGAATCGCTACATGTGGGCTTCAGTCCAGACAGTTCGCGGGTGTCCGAAGCACTGCTCATTTTGTTCAGCGTGGCGTACTGATGGACAGCGACCTCGACAGCGTTCGACAGATGCTGTCATCGGGGAGATCGTCGATTTACGCCGCAGAGGATTCAGGTTCATAGCTCTGGCCGATGACAATTTCTATCCCGTCTCGCTTACCGATTTGAAACTCGCGGAAGTCCAAAAGAACCAGCCAAGGGTCGCGGAATTACGAGCCATTCGCGATGAGAGATTCGAACTCATGGATCGACTCGCAAATCTACCGGCAGACATGAATTTCTTTACGCAGATCACGATGGAAGCTGCGGAAGATCCTCAGTTCCTTATGGCAATGAAAAGAGCCAATATCAAAGGCGCGCTGGTCGGAGTTGAGGCCGTGACGCCGGAAGGATTAAAGGCTGTTTACAAGGACTTTAATTGTTCAGGAGAGGATCTTGTTCGGCAGCTTCAGAAATTCCGTCAGCATGGGATACATGTTCTTGGTTCATTCATCTTTGGCTTGCCGACGGATCGAGAGAACACATTTGAGGCCACTCTTCAGCTCGCGCAGAGAGCTGGGTTGGCGTTCGCTCAATTCGTGATGCTCACACCTTTTCCCGGAACAGTTGACTTCGAGCGCTGGGAAAAATCACAAGGTAAACAAGTGGGCTCCGTCGGGGAGATTCCGCTCACGCGATACTGGCTCATCCCTCCGGAAATCAGGCCCAAGATGTTCATGCCGCATCCGACAATGAGTTCGGAAGAGCTGCGCAAGCGAACGCAGGAGGTCTGGGACCGCTTTTACAGCCTGGCTTCCATCTGGAAGCGGTCGAGCTGTGCCACCTCACTTAAGGCGCGGCTCATTTTGGTTTTTATCTCGAAACTATACCGGCAGATGTATGCGAACACTGGCATAGCGACCGACAGTGCGCGGAGAACTCGCGCAACCAAATTGGCCACCTGGCTGGCGAAACCGTGCCGACGCCTATTCCAGGCAAAACCAATGCCACAGTTGAATGTTGGCACTAGGAAGAACACAGCATCTGCGTCGAAAGCCGCGGCGTGGCACGATGACCTCAATACTCAACGAACGCTCGGACTAGCACAGGAAAACCTACGTGACTGACGGTCGGTTTCTGTTCGACAACGAGAACTTAGATTAAGAAGAAATGTTGTGCGCATCTCCGTCCACGGTCTTCTGCGACAGGCTAACCCGCCTCCAGGAGGCTGCATGAGCAACTATTCTCCCGATCGTGAATCTGCGAGTGAAGTATGTAAGCAGAGAACCATCAAAAAAGTGTGGCTGGCAGTTCTATTGCTCGGGGCAACAACCGCATCTTGGTCGCAAGTGCCATCGCCGGTAATTGAAACCAAGGCTCCTGATCTGGATGCGATGCTGCAATCAATAGAGCATACGCAGCAGCAGAATCCTGCTGAATCGCGGTCCTATGAAGTAACCCGGAAATACAAGGTCTTCCGTGCTGATGACAGGCAGCCTATCTCTGAAGTGACCGCGCAGATCAGTTTCACTCCTCCTGACTTGAAGACGTATAAGATCACGCAGGCGACCGGTAATCCACGTGGAGAAAAGATAGTGCGCGCGATTCTAGATCAGGAATCCGACGCTGCAAAGAACAGCGATAATAACCAGGTCAGCCGGAAGAACTACAACTTTGTTTTTCTTCGGCGGGAAAACATTGGTGTCATTCCTGAGTACGTTTTGCTCATTATCCCCAAGCGCAAAGCCAAAACTTTGTTACTTGGGCAGATCTGGGTCGATGCGAGTACATTCCGAATCCGCCGAATAGAAGGAATTCCCGCTAAGAATCCTTCCCTATGGATTAAGAACATCCATATCACGATGCAATTTGCGGAATTGAACGGTGCATGGGTTCCAGTTTCCTTCGACGCGATTGCGAGCGTACGCCTTGCAGGGCAATACACGCTTACAGGGCTCAACGTCGAAGCCGCAACTCAGGCCTCGATCGCTCCGTAGCCGCACGTGATCCAGCCTTGCGTTCTCCTCAACCCTAAAATCTGTGTAACGTTGTTCGATCTGCAGCGTACTGCTTTATGGACGCTAAGAGAAAGAATGCGAAAGGATCGCAGCCCCGCGAGGGCAAAGCCACGCAAATGGAGGGGCCGAATCTGGAGAGCGTAATAGAGCGCGCACAAGGCCATGATGTCGACGCGCTGGCGGAGATCTATCGCCTCTATGTGCGGCGCGTATTCGGCTTGTGCCGTTACATGTTGGACTCACGGGAGAACGCGGAAGATGCCACCAGCGAAGTCTTCCTCAAACTGCAGCGCTCAATCGAGAGATACGACGGGTCAATACCGTTCTCCAGATGGCTGCTGCGGGTGGCTGGCAACCAATGCATCGACGCTTTGCGGCGCCGGAAGCGTGGATTGCAGCAGATTGTGGAAGTCGAAGAAGGAGTCGCGGTCGTCGAGGCAGCCAACTCGGAGCCGTTGCCGCTGGCTGCAGTCCTCAGTACGGAAGAGCGTGCGCAGGTGCGGGATGCGATTGCACGTCTGCCGGAGAACTATCGCGTGCCGCTGGTCCTGCGCTATTACGGCGAATTGAGCTATGACGAAATCGCAGAGCAGTTGGGCCTGCATAGGAACTACGTGGCAGGGTTGATATTTCGGGCCAAGCAGGAGCTGCGCCGGATACTGAGCCACAGGAGCAAGTGATCATGGAATGTTATTCGGAACAGATCATCTCTATCTTCGTGGACGGTGAACTGGCGGTGGAGGAGGCGCAGCGCCTGCGAGACCACCTCGCGACGTGCCGGCGTTGCGCGCAACTGTTGGACGCATTACGCGCTGAGAACCGTGTTTTGAGCGAAAGCCTGCAAGAGCTTCCGGAAGAAGGAGCCAGCCCGGTGGGCCTCCGCGGTCTGCGGTGGTCTTTGTCGTGGCGTGCCGTAGCGGTCGTGGCCGCGGTGCTGGCGCTAGGTTCGAAGGTTGCCGTTTGGATCGATAAGGTGAGCATTCCGGAAGCGCTGCAGTGGTTAAATCCCTTCAGCTTAAGCGGCGGCACGAACCTGTTCTTCAACCTTTCTTACTACTTTGCGCACGGAGGTGCTGCCATGCTGGGTGATTATGCTGCTGTCGTCGGGGAGAGGTTTTTGCTGTTACTATTGGTCGGCGGCGCACTGCTGCTGGGACGCCGATGGTGGCTACACCAACCTGGCATGCGCCTACTCATGGTGCTGGTTGCGTTGTCGTTGCCTGGCCTTGCCTTGGAGCGGCGCCACAAGGATCTCGTCACAGTGGCGGCGAATGAAACAGTGGACGACACCCTTTTAGCCTCCGGCAATATTATGCGCGTGGAAGGCGTCG
>DATLKS010000041.1:0-2434 GCA_035538255.1 Terriglobales bacterium | reverse complement strand
TTCAGTCCCAGGACGAGCTTCCAGTGCAGGAATTGCAGCTATCGGAGCCTCTGCCCGGCTACGGTGGAGAGAGTGTTTGTGTCCGCAGAGAAGAAGGGCGCGGGAATAGGGGTATGATATCGGGCCTGTCCGATCGAAAACATAAGAAATTGCCGGACTAGAGATACGGGAAGAATCTGCGCCACGTCATTTGACTGCGGGCCGCCAATTGGCTGCCGCTAAAAGCTCGTCCACTCTCTCTGACATCCCGGCGATGAAGCCTGCGAGGCTGTCTGGTTCCGGTTCATAATCAACTTCCTCAGTTGGGAATCGCAGCGACTCTTTGTCCTTGTGCATCTTGGGGGAGGTCTCCTCGGCCAGAGGTAGTAAATGCATCGGATGATCGGGTAAAGATGATCGGGTAAAGAAGTCACCAGACCACCCACTGTGTTTTCCCTAGCTGCAACCACTTGTGCTGCCGCAGCTCATGCAGCGGTAGCAGCTTCCGTTACGTGTCATGATCGAACCGCAGACGTGGCATGAGGGTGCGTCGCCCAAATCGACGATGTCCCGAAGTGCGTCGGCTGCGTGATGTTTCGTAGCTGCTGGCTGCTGGGTACCGGCTACCAGCTGGTTCATTGGAGACGGCGGCTGTACTACAGCGTCAGCCGTAAGCCCCGGGACCGCCGAGGCCGTGATGCCATTTCGCTTCAGCATGCCTTCGAACAGGTCGCCCTGCTCGGGCTCCACGAAGCGGTAGTGCAGCCAGCGGAAGATGTAGTCTGTGATGGATTTGGCAAAGCCGATCTTGCCGTTGCCACTCCAGCCGCTGGGCTCGAAGCGGGTGTGCGCGAACTTCTCGCAGAGCACTTTCAATGGCACACCGTGCTGCAGAGCCAACGAGACTGAAGTCGCAAAAGCGTCCATCAGGCCAGAGACGGTCGAACCCTCTTTGGCCATCTTGATGAAGATCTCGCCTGGCTGTCCATTGGGATAGAGACCGACGGTGATGTAGCCTTCGTGCCCAGCGATGTTGAACTTGTGCGTAAGAGAAGCACGTTCTTCGGGCAAACGATGGCGCACTGCTTTCGGTGGACCGTTCTGATCCTGGACCTCTGGAACCAGCTGCTGGCCGCTCGCTGCCGCTTGCTGACTAGTGCTTGCTGGCGAACCTGCAGCGATCTTGGCCTTGTTTCCGTCTGACACATTGAGAGGCTGTGAGCCTTTCGAGCCGTCGCGATAGATTGCTACCGCCTTCAGTCCCTCGCGCCAAGCTTCGATGTATGCCTCAGCGATGTCTTCAATCGTGGCATCGTTGGGCAGGTTTACCGTTTTAGAAATCGCGCCAGAGATGAATGGCTGCGTGGCGGCCATCATCTTGATGTGTCCCATGTAGTGGATGGCGCGCGTTCCCTTTGCCGGCTTGAAGCTGCAGTCGAAAATCGGGAGGTGCTCCCCTTTGAGTCCCGGGGCGCCTTCGATAGTGCCGGTGGCGTCGATGTAGCTGACGATGGCATTCGCCTGCTCGCTGGAGTAGCCGAGCTTGAAGAGTGCGGTCGGAACGGTGTTGTTGACGATCTTAATCATGCCGCCGCCGACCAGCTTCTTGTACTTCACCAGTGCCAAATCGGGCTCGATGCCGGTAGTGTCACAGTCCATCATGAAGCCAATGGTGCCCGTGGGGGCGAGCACCGTGACTTGCGAGTTGCGATAGCCGTGCTTCTCGCCATGAGCCAGCGCGTTGTCCCAGACTTCCTTACTGGCATCAATCAGCTTGGGCAGTTGTTTATCGTTGACCACCGACGTCGAGGCATTGAGGGAGGAACCTATATTGTTGACACTCGCACGATGCATGCGGATTACGTCGAGGAACGGCTCGCGATTGATGTAGAAGCCGGGGCAAGCCGCGCCACTGATTTCGGCGGTCTGCGTCAGCTCCGTGGCGGGAGCGAGCGGGGTGCACAGTTCGGCGATTTTTGAGGACTGGTAGTAAGCCTCACCGCACATGATGGCCGTGAGGCATGCGGCGTAATCGCGTCCAGCATCGGAGTCGTAGGGCAGACCTGCGGCCATGAGCAGACCACCGAGGTTAGCGTAGCCAAGCCCGAGCGGACGGTAGTCGTGCGAGTTGCGCGCAATCGCCTCGGTCGGGTAGCCGGAGTTGTCCACCAGGATCTCCTGCGCGGTGATCAGCACATCACAGGCGAACTTGTAGGCTTCAATGTCGAAGGTGTTGTTGGTGTAGAACTTTAGCAGATTGATGCTGGCGAGGTTGCACGCCGAGTCGTCGAGGAACATGTACTCCGAACACGGATTCGAGGCGTTAATGCGCGCTGTGTTCTTCGACGTATGCCACTTGTTAATCGTTGTATCGAATTGCATGCCCGGATCGCCGCAGTAATACGTCGCCTCGGCGATCTTGCGCAGAAGGTCTTTTGCTTTCTTTGAAGCGAAT
>DATLKS010000040.1:0-10716 GCA_035538255.1 Terriglobales bacterium | reverse complement strand
CTGAGTATAAGCTAGCAGAGGCACTTACGCCCAATTGAGAAGAGTGCCTTTGGGTACAAAGCCAGTTACCAAAGGTTCAGCTCTGGTTGGGATTCAGGCTGGTTTGACTCCCCTGCGCGCTGTGGGCTAGCCTCAAAAGTTCACTGCGCAGTTGGTCGTGAAGTAGCGCGTCGTCTCTAATCTTTGTCCAAATCTATGCCTTACATCCTCCAAGGTTGTCGCAGGCGTGTGCTGATCGCGCTGTTCTGTTTTTCTGTTGCGATCGCTGCGAGTGCGGGCATGCATCCGGCACACGCCCAGAAGGCAATGGTGAGCAGCGTCCATGCGCTTGCCACCGATGCCGGAGTTGAAGTCCTGCGCGAGGGCGGCAATGCGATCGACGCCGCGGTGGCCACTGGTTTCGCACTTGCGGTAGTGCATCCCCAGGCAGGAAATATCGGCGGAGGCGGATTCATGCTCGTCCGTATGGCCGACGGCAAGTTGCACTTCCTCGATTATCGGGAAAAAGCTCCCGCCGCAGCGACGGCAGACATGTACTGGGACAAGCAGGGCAAGGTAATTCCGGAGATGAGCACGGTCGGCTATAAGGCGATCGGAGTTCCCGGTTCCGTTGCGGGAATGGTGAGTGCGGAAAAGAAGTGGGGCAAGCTTGGATTGCAAAAGGTAATGGCGCCGGCGATTCGCCTGGCGAAAGATGGTTTCCCGCTGCCCTGGGAATACGCGCGCGAGTTTCAAAACAAGCGGCTCGCACAGTTTCCCGAGTCGCGGCGCGTCTTCCAGCGAGATGGCAATTTCTATCAGGCAGGAGACGTCTTCAAGCAACCAGACCTGGCGCGCACTTTAGAGCGCATAGCTTCCAATCCCGATGACTTCTATCACGGAGAGCTGGCACAGCAGATCGCCGCTGCGATGCAGAAGGGTGGCGGCATCATTACCGCCCAGGATCTTGCGAATTACGCGGTCAAAGAACGCGAGCCGATCCATGGGAGCTATCGTGGATATGACTTGTATAGTGCGCCGCCTCCGTCCTCGGGCGGAGTTGCTCTGGTCGAGATCTTGAATATCCTGGAAAAATTCGATCTGGCCTCGCTGGGCGCCGACTCTGCCGAGGCGATGCATCTCACGGTCGAAGCCTACCGCCGCGCTTTCATGGACCGTGCCGACTTCATGGGCGATCCCGACTTTGCCAAGATTCCCGTAGCGCAACTGATCGACAAGAATTATGCCTCAGCATGGCGGGAATCGATTAATCCCGACCACGCCAGCATCAGCAAGGACCTGCACCGTCCCGCGGGAACCTTCAACGATCTCGACAAGGTCGCGAGGGCTGCAGCAGCATCTGAAGCCGCAGATACCACGCACTATTCGGTCGTCGATGCTGAGGGCAATGCTGTCTCTGTGACCACGACGCTCAACGGAAGCTTCGGTTCAGCTGTAACTGCCGACGGACTCGGTTTCCTATTGAACAATGAGATGGACGACTTTGCCGCAAAAGTCGGTGTTCCCAATATGTATGGCCTGATCCAAGGACCGGCAAATGCGGTGGGAGCTAACAAACGTCCCCTTTCAGCAATGACGCCCACGATCGTCACCAAAGATGACAAGCTGTTTCTCGTGCTCGGATCGCCCGGCGGCCCGACGATCATCACTACGGTGGCGAATGTACTGATGGGTATAGTGGACTATGGGCTTGATGTTCAACAAGCCGTCGATGCTCCGCGCTTTCATAATCAATGGCTGCCAGATAAGACCACCGTCGAGCGCAATCGCTTCTCGCCCGACACTCTGAAGTTGCTTAAAACCGAGGGGCACACGATCGACGACAAGACCTCATACTGGGGTGATGCCGAGTGCATCATGATCGATCCCAAAACGGGAGAACGCCTGGGCGGCCATGATGAGCGCACCAGCTATGGAAAGGCGGCGGGATTCTGATGTTGCGGGCGATGTCCACCCATGTGCGCGTGCGCGAGCGGCTGCAGATCAGCCATCTCGAAGCCATGGTCCGCGGTGGCGCGCAGGCAATTGAACTGTTCTGCCAGAAGGAACACTTCGACTACACCGACCGCGCTCGTGTACGCGAGTTTGGCGGCTGGTTTCGCGAGCATCCGGGCATGCTGCACTCCATGCACTCGCCTATCTACAGCGAGTCCGATTACGGCCGTCACATGGCCCCGCCGGTGAATGTCGTTGCCAGCGAGAAGTTCCAGCGCATTGCCGCCATGGATGAGATCAAGCGCGCGATCGAGTTCGCGGAGCAAACGCCGTTTCGCTTTCTCGTACAGCATCTCGGCGTCGGAAAAGAGAAGTGGGAATCGCGCAAGATGGAGTACGCCATTACGGCGCTCGAGCATCTCCGCTTCTTTGCCAAGCCGCTAGGAGTCACCGTTCTTGTCGAGAACATCGATAATGAGGTAACTACTCCAGACAAGCTTCAGGAGATCGTTACCACGGCGCATTTTGACGACGTCGGATTCTGCTTCGATATCGGGCACGCCCACTTCGGGCTGGGCATTCGCGCCAGCTTTAGCACCATGCAGGACAAGATTCTCTCCACGCACCTTCACGATAATCACGGAGAGCGAGACGAACATCTCTGGATCGGCGAAGGCACCATCGATTGGGAAGAGGCAATGGGTTTACTGCGCACTGCTCCGCACACCCCAGCCCTCCTGCTCGAAATTACGGGCGAATCCCAAAAAGAGATTTCTGCAGGAGCAAGCGAGAGCTTTGGGCGGCTGGAGAAGGCGTTGGAGGCAGCCAATAGGCAAATGGCCGAGAGGTGAGGAAAAACAGGAAGGGTCTGTAGCGGTGGACTATAGCCGACGCAACACCATACATCCTGTGATGCCTCGCGCAGTCGCAAAAACATTTTGATTTTCGAGAATGTGGTTTTGCAGAGCGGGGGATCTGTTGTTCGGCAGCTCTGATTATCAGCCGATCAGTCCTCCATCTGCCGACGGCGGCCGCCGCTCCAACTTAAATATCGGCATTTAGCATTCTTTATGGAAGCCACACAGCAGCAAATCCAAACCGACGCTCCCGTCACGTCCATTGTCCAAATTGGCACACGCGAAGGCCAGAGCGTCACCATCCGCGGATGGCTTTACAACCTGCGCGAGAGCGGCAAGCTCCTGTTTCCCATCTTCCGCGATGGAAGCGGATTGATTCAGGGTGTTGTGCCCAAAGCCGCGGTATCGCCTGAAGTTTTCGATGCAGTAAAGCACCTTACGCAGGAATCCGCAGTAATCGTTACTGGCAAAGTTCGGGCCGATAAACGCGCGCCTGGCGGCTACGAACTTGACGTGAGCGATGTCCAGGTTGTGCAGCGCGTTCCCGAAGAAGATCCATTTCCCATCTCGCTCAAGGAGCATGGCGTCGATTTCCTGATGGAACATCGCCACCTGTGGATGCGAACGCCTCGGCAGGCAGCGATCCTGCGCACCCGCGCCGAGATCATCAAGGCTGCCCGCGACTTTTTTGACGATCGCGGATTTACACTGACCGACCCGCCAATTCTCACGCCCGCAGCGTGCGAAGGCACGACCACACTTTTTCCGGTCGATTACTTCGATGAGCAGGCGTTCCTGACACAATCAGGACAGCTTTACATCGAAGCCACGGCGATGGCTCTTGGGAAGGTGTATTCGTTCGGACCAACCTTTCGCGCGGAAAAATCAAAGACGCGCCGGCACCTGACGGAATTCTGGATGGTCGAGCCCGAAGTTGCCTATGCCACGCTCGATGACTTGATGAAGCTTGCGGAAGAGTTCATCAGCTTCATCGTGGCGCGTTGTCTGGAGCGTCGTCGAGCCGACCTGCAGACCATCGGCCGCGACCTGCCGAAGCTCGAAACGGTCAAGGCTCCATTCCCGCGAATCACCTATGACGAAGCGGTAAAAATCCTTCATAAAGGATTCGAAGAGGGAAAGCTGGAAAGCAAATTCGAGTGGGGCGGAGACTTTGGATCGCCGGACGAAACCTACATCTCGTCGCAGTTTGACCGTCCCGTGATGGTGCATCGCTATCCCGCAGCGGTGAAGGCGTTCTATATGGAGCCCGATCCCCAACGTCCTGAATTGGCGCTATGCGTGGACGTGCTCGCGCCAGAAGGTTACGGCGAGATCATCGGAGGCTCGCAGCGCATGGGCTCATACGGACTGCTGCTCAAGCGCATCCATGAACATGGTCTGCCGGAATCGGCATTCAAGTGGTACCTGGATCTGCGCAAGTACGGCGGAGTTCCACACGCAGGTTTCGGAATGGGAATCGAACGGGCCGTAGCCTGGATCTGCGGCCTGGAACATGTGCGCGAGACTATTCCGTTTCCAAGAATGCTGCACAGAATCTATCCATAGCCTCTAAGCTGCTAAGCTCCTAAGCTGCTGAGCTTCCAAGCAAAATCCCAGAATCCCAACGTACGGCGGATGTGGCTTAGAAGGTTAGGAGCTTAGCAGCTTAGAAGCTTCTTTATGCCTGAACCATTCAAAGAACTCCCTTCCCGGCCGCATAGCGCGCCTACGCAGGTGCCTACGCACAAAATTCGTGTGATCGGCGTGCCTCTTGATCTCGGGCAATCGCGGCGCGGTGTCGATATGGGACCGTCCGCAGTGCGTGTTGCCGGACTCGAAGCCAAACTTGAAGCGCTCGGACTGGTCGTGGAAGACGGCGGCAACGTTCCTGTCGCCATCGCCGAGACCAGAAAGGAAGGCGACCCGCAAGCAAAATATTTGAAGGAAATAGCCTCCACTTGCGCAAAAGAAGCTGAGCTCGTGCTGAAGACTTTGGAGCACGGCATGATCCCGCTCATCCTCGGCGGAGACCACTCCATCGCCGCCGGCACGGTGAGCGGGGTCGCCGAGTTCTACCGCCGTCAGGATCAGCGCATCGGGCTGATCTGGATCGACGCCCATAGCGACATCAACACTCCTGCGTCCTCGCCCAGCGGCAATGTTCATGGCATGCCGCTGGCTGCCATTTTGGGACTGTGGCAAGACGAACTTCTAAGTATTTACGACTTCTCACCGAAGGTGCTGCCCGAGAACACAGTAATTATCGGTGTGCGAGACATCGATCAGGCAGAGAAAGACAACATCCGCCGGGCGGGAGTCACTGAGGTGTACACGATGCGCGATATCGACGAGCGTGGCATGCGCACTGTCATGGAAGAGGCCCTGCGCACCGTCGGACGCGGCACCGCCGGCTACCATGTCTCGCTCGATATGGACTGGATCGATCCGGAAGACGCCCCCGGTGTCGGTACTCCCGTCCGCGGAGGCGCCACGTACCGCGAGGCGCATCTCGCCATGGAGATCATTGCCGACCACGGCCGCATGCTCAGCTTGGAGATCGTCGAAGTCAATCCCGTTATCGACGAGCACAACCGGACCGCCATGCTTGCGGTGGAGCTGGCCATGTCGGCTTTTGGAAAGAAGATTCTGTAGCCACGTTCGCGACATTCGACATACGCTGCTGCGAAAGATCAGGGTAATTAACAGGGAGTCGTGTCCAAACGAGAGTCAAAGGAATTCGACGCTGCAAGCCGGAGCCTAGCCTGTTAGAATCAAGTTAGCTCCTCATGAATGCTGACCTTGACCGTCTGATCAAACTCGAGCAGGTTGACCGCGAGATCGCGCGCCTCTCGGCCGAAGTCGCCGCGCTCCCCAAACGCGTCGCCACCATCGAGCACCAGCTCTCAGACGCCAAAGCCAAGGTCGAACAAGCCAAGTTGGCCATCAAGTCGCAGGACCAGAAGCGCCGCAGCCTTGAATCTGATATTCAGTCATTTCAGCAGAAGATTGCCAAATTCCGCGAGCAATCGCTCGATGTAAAGACCAACGAGCAGTACAAGGCGCTGATGCACGAGATCCAATTCGTCGAGGCAGAGATCCGCAAGGCGGAAGACAAGGTCCTCGAAATCATGGAAGGCGGCGAGCTCTTCGACCGACAGGTAAAGGCATCCGAGACCGAGCTGAAGACCCAGTCAGCGCAGGTAGAGAAAGAAAAAGAGGAAGCGCGCGCGCTAACAGCGAAGGACGAAGCGCGCCTGAAGGAGCTCCAGGCCGAGCGCACCACTCTGCGCACGGGAGTGACCGGCGACCTGCTCGACCTCTACGACCGCGTTCTCAAAGCCCGCAAAACGGCCCTGGCCGAGGCGCGCGAGCAACGCTGTACCGCCTGCTTCGTGCTCTTGCGCCCGCAAAAATGGAACGAGATCAAAGCAGGCGGCGAAATAGCCACCTGTGACAGCTGCGGACGCATCCTCTTCTACGATCCCGCCCACGAACCGCCTCCACCTGAGCCGGCCAAAAAGAAGTCCAAAAAAGCCAAGCCCGCCGCAGAAGCACAACCTGAAACTCCCGCCGAAGTCCCCGAAAGCGGCGATATCCAACTCTCAGCCGACCACGCGAGTTAATCAGGCATTGACGACAAACGGCGGAAGAAAGAACCTGCGGCCGCCAAAACCGCCCCACCGCCTGTGGCTCGTATCAGGGCACGCTCGTGCGCTTCCCTAAACCTAAAGCCCCAGCTGGCCCTACATATTCGTGTGCCCAGCCCGCATCGCTTCGTTGAACTTGGGTTTAAGCAGCGCTAGAGCCGACTCCATTTGCTTTAAAAACATCTCTGATTCTGCTGCGAGCTTCGCGGTCGCCGCTGCATATTCGCCGGATTGGTCGAGCGTCAACCAGCCTTCGGCCGCGAGTTCGCGTGCCTTGTTGCGCAAATCGTCGGCCGAGCAGTCCAGGTACTGAGCGTCATAGGGATCGGAGATCCATGCAGCCTGGCGCTCGCTCAACCGTTCGCTGATCCAGAACACCTTTGCTCGCAAAAATTGTTTGCGCTTTGCTTCGCTGGTTTCGCTGAAGATGAATCGCTTCTGCCGGAAGCTGTAATAGCGGGTGCTCACCGGCACCGGCTGCCGATTTCCGCTTTTAAGAAGTTCCAGTTGGCCGAGATCCAGCGTCTTTCGAATTGCATTGAAGGTCACACCTTCAGCGTAGGGCTGTTCCAAAGCGGGCAGCACCTCGGCAAACGTGACAGTCATACTGGCAGCAATCTTCGCGTGCAGCGGACTTCCCCTTTCGGCGAGCTGCGCGATGCCATGCAGGATGTACGAATCCGCTCCGGAGGTGGAGCGGTGATAGGGCCAACTGAACTGCTGCATCGAGAGCGGTAGGCCATGCAAGGTGAGAAATACATCTGGATGCGGAGCCAGAAGACGTTTCGCGAGAGCCTGTAGATAGTGGTCCAATCCTTCGCCCAGCTCCTGGCGTTGGTCGATCGCTGCGCCCAGACTTTCGCTGGTCTCGAGGTGATAAGCAGAGTTGTTGTTTGACTTGAGCAGGAGCTTCGCTGCCGGCGCTCCATTGAAGTCAGAGCCGAACCCAGCACTCGCGACGGCAAGTCCGGCCTTTGAAGCCGCTTCCTGAATGAGCTGAGAGATGGAATGTGATGCAATTGACATGATTCGAAACTATTTTACTCATCACGTGGCCACGTAGAAGATAAAGGGCGTTTCGAGTTTCAGGTTTCGAGTTTCGGCACAGCCCGTTCGCGGCAGCTTCGAACGCCGGACATAGTTGGGCCGCTTCAGATTTGGATCGAGGACCTATTGCGAGCTGACTGTCTGACTCTCAAGACACTAGCAGATCTCGGTCACGAATCTGCTTGGGGTGGCTGTGCCGAAACCTGAAACTCGAAACGCCTTTTCTCTCCGTGTTCTCCGAGGTGAAAAAAGCTTTTCAGTCTTCTTCCAGAATCGCATTTACGATGTCGTCGATCATCTGCTTGGCTTTGGTGTTTCCCAGCGTGTGGTGGTTGATGATGATTGAGAAGGCGATGTTGTGGCCCTGCTTTGTTACCGCATATCCGGATAGCGAGTTGACTTCTCCAAGCTGTCCCGTTTTGGCCTCAACGTGATCGGCAGCAAATGTGCCTTTAAAACGGGTGGAGAGCGATCCATCTTCGGCTGCCACCGGCAGCGTATCGCGAAATTGTGCCGCCCACGGCTGCGCATACGCATACTGAAGTAACTGCGTGAAGGCGTGTGGCGTCGCCAGTCCAGAGCGCGATAGCCCTGAACCATCGTGGAGCGCAATTTCGGCCGGATCGATATGAACCTGTTCGCTCAAAAATTTACTTTCTGCGTCGAGTCCTCCTGAGACCGATCCTGAGACGCCGTGAAGTTTCCCAATCAGGCGCAGCATGATCTCGACATGCAGGTTCTGGCTGATTTTGTTGATCACTCGCAGGTCTTCGATGAGAGGTACAGATTGGTGTTGCGCAAGAATCATACGCGCCGGAGCAGTCGCAGCCGGAACCACCAGGGGCTGATTGTTCTGCGGCGGAGGATACTGCCACGGCTCTGAATGCTGAGCCCGTGCCTTGCCACGCACGATGACCCCGTGCTGCAGCAGTAGATCGCGGAAGAACTGCGCGTTGCAGGTCGCCGGATCTTCAATGGCGAGCGCTTCGTCATCTCCGGGATCTCCAATGGGAATCGTTCCCCAGAATGTGACGTCCAACGAGCCCGGCTCACGCAGTATGCCGATGTTTCGCAGAGTACCGGGTGCCGAGGTGGTGACGAGGTTGCGCACACTGTAGTAGCTCGTGTACGGGTCGAGCGTGAGCAGCGCGCGTGCACCGAGGCGCTCGCCCGGCTTGATACTGGCAAAAACCAGATTGTCATTCACCGTGAGTGCCGAAACAGGCGCGCCGTAATCCCACATCAGGTCATCTTGCGTCCAGCCATCCGCGTAGCGTTCGTACAGAAAGTCGCTGTCATCGCCGACGATGTCACCATCGATGACCTTCACGCCGGCAAGCGCGACTTCATCTGCAAGCTCCTCCAGAACACGCGTGTGTGGTGTGAGACGTTCAGTTTTCTTGGCGTACGGCAGCACGCGTCCGGAGAGGTTCGGATCGCCGTGCCCGACCAGGAAAAGGTCGCCGGCGATCCGGCCGCTCTTGTCGGGACGACGCATGCTCTCCACCGTAGTCATAAATTTGTAATCGGGACCGACCAGTGCCAGCGCAGTTGCAGTGGTGAAAAGTTTCGTATTGGAGGCCGGCTGGAGAAGTTTGTTGGCATTCTCGGCATACAACGAACTTCCGGTCGCCAGATCGACCACGCTGATGCCCCAGATCGCGTGATCGGCTCGTGGATCCTGCTGCCGGATCAAATTGATACGCGCCGCCAGACGCGCACCGAGATTCTGCATCGCTTGTGGCGATACCGCCGGAGTGGACACAGTTGGCGCGGGTTGTGGCGCTTGCGTGGGCTGCGGTGCTTGAGAAGACGCAGCGGGGAGTTGCGGCGGCGGCGTGGTTTGCGCATGAACGATCGAAAAAGACAAAAGGCCGATTGCAAGGCGATTCAGCAAATGATTCATCATTGCGCCGGATTGTAGCGCACGCGCTGTTTACAATCGCTGCATGCGTCCGGAGTTCGAATGGAAGCTGCGCTCGCGCTCTCTGAAATTGGGTCCGCGCACGCTGATCATGGGCATCGTAAATGTCACTCCGGATTCTTTCTCCGACGGCGGACAGTTCTTCGAGCCTGAGCGGGCCGTCGCGCATGGACTTACGTTGCTGGCCGAAGGCGCCGACATTCTTGATATTGGTGGTGAATCCACTCGCCCCGGGAAAAAAGATCCGGTTAGTGCCGACGAAGAGAAGCGGCGCGTATTGCCGGTGATGGAGGGAATTCATCGACAGGTTCAAGACGCGATTATCTCGATCGATACCTATAAGGCAGAGACAGCTGAAGCTGCAATCGACAGGGGCGCGGACATTATCAATGACGTGAGCGGCTTCACTTGGGACGCGGACATGCTCCCTCTGCTCGCCTCGGCTGATTGCGGCTGCGTGCTGATGCATACTCGCGGATATCCTGAAGAGTGGCAAACTATGCCTTCTCTCGCTGGCGCCGAAGTTCTGCCTCTGGTTCTCGATGCCCTGCGCGATCTTTCCCGGCGCGCGGTGGCTGGCGGAATCGCCCGTGAGCGCATTGTTCTTGATCCGGGTTTTGGATTCGGCAAGCGTCTGGACGAGAATTTCCCTGTGTTGGCGCATCTGAGTGATTTGCAAACATTAGGATTTCCGCTGTTGACCGGCTCATCGCGCAAGTCATTTGTTGCGAGAGCGTCAGGGTCGAACTCGTCCGATCGGGACTCTGCGCGGCTCGCAGGGAGTATCGCGAGTTTAACTGCGAGCATCCTCGGTGGCGCACAGATTGTCCGCGTTCATGACGTAAAAGATTCAGTCGCAGCTGCAAAGATCGCGGACGCAATCGTGAATTCTGAGTAGTTCAAACGTTCGCCTCTGAAACCCGGAGCAGAGTGGCAACCGTTCCGCTCACGCTGACATCCCAACCGGAAGTTACGGACAACTTTGCGTCACTTGAGCCAAGATCAGTCAACCATTCCCTCAATTTCTTACTTGGCAGCCTGTGATCAGGGCTGACTATAGGCACGTCAGGCACGATTTATGCCAAGAACGTATGCAGTTTGCGGCCTGGCACAAGTTGCACAGCCTGAGCTCTGCAATCTCCCCTCGACCTATCGCGTGGAAGTTCGCAGCATCGAGCGAAAAGCAGCGGTCCTTTATCTTTGCTCCACTCACATCCATCGCGCCTGGCATCTCGGCCAGCTCGCTCTCGACAAGAAGTTTCCCGGGCAAAATTTTGTAGTCAAATCGATCCACCTGCACGAATTA
>DATLKS010000039.1:0-2043 GCA_035538255.1 Terriglobales bacterium | reverse complement strand
ATTTCTCCACCGCGCCGCCTCCCGTTCGCTCAGCTCCTGCGGATTCTGCCCAAGCACGCGCACCTCTCCAGCGGTCGGCCGGTCCAACGCTGCAATGAGATGAAGCAAGGTCGACTTGCCCGATCCCGACGGCCCGATCAGCGCCGCAAACGATCCCTTCTCCACGGCAATGTTCACATCTTTGAGTGCCGTCACGTGAAAGTCGTCCTTGACGTATTCCTTGGTGAGCCCCTGGCTCTGAATGACGGTTTCCATCATGGCTGATCTCCTTCGACTCGAACTTTTTCTCCATCGGTGAGGTTTGCGGGAGGATTGACAATCAAGTCCTCTCCCGGGCTGAGTCCCTGCGCGATCCGCACTCCTTGCTGCGATGTGCGGGCCACTTGTACCCTCCTGATCCGCGCTCTGTTGTCGGTAACCACAAAGACACTCTGATCCCGCACAGCCGAAGACGGAATCGTGATCGCCGCTCCGGTCTCGTGCTGTTGTTGCTGCCCGGCTTCTGGATTGACGAATGCGACGCTGGCGTTCATCTCCGGCTTGAGGTACGCGTCAGGATGAAGGATTTGCACCTTCACCTGCACGGTGGCCTTTTGCCGATTCGCGATTGGCGAAATCTCCACCAGCTTCCCTTCATATTTGCGGTCGGGAAATGCATCGGTCGTGATGATGGCTTTACTTCCCAGATGCACTTGGGCGAAATCGTTTTGCGAAATATCGAGCTCAACCTGCAGATCGTTCGGATCTGCCAGCGTCACCACGTACCCTTTAGCGCCCTTGTCGCCGACAAAGCCATTGGTCACGAACTCTCCCTGCTCCACCGCGCGCTCCAGCACGCATCCGTCAATCGGCGAGCGGATCACCGTGTTGCTTTCCTGGTCTTCGTCATACGCAAGAGCACCCTGGGCCTGCTCCACCTGGCCCTTCATTGAATCGATCTCTTCCTCTCGGGGCCCTTTCCTGACCAGGTCATAGGACTGCTCGAGCGCATTCACTTGTGCCTGCAAATTTCGGTACTTGTACTGCGCGTTATCAAAATCCGCCCGGGAGATGATCCCCTGCGAGAACAGTGCTGCATCCCGCTCGAACACGAAGCGGCTATTGGTTAAATCGGCTTGCGACTGCCGCAGGTTCGCATCCGCCTGCGTGATCTCCTGCGGCCGCGATCCGTGCTCAAGCTCCATCAGCTTGGCCTTGAGGCTGTCAAGACTTCCTTTCGCCTGCAGCAACTGCGCGCGATACTCCGAGTCATCGAGCCGCACAAGCACCTGGCCCTTTTTCACCAAGTCGCCTTCTTCCACGCCGATCGATGCCACTTTGCCGCTTACCTTCGACGCGACCTGGATTTCGTGATGCGCGATGATATAGCCGGTGTCATTCAGCACCACGGGGGCATCGCTGGGCGCCGAATCCTGCGCGGCCAAAACGCGCATCACTTCGACCTTTGGTGCTGAGGTGCGGAAGATGTATGCTGCCGTAGCCGCGGCCACGCCGGCCAGGGACAACGTCAGAAGCACGATCAAAGCACGAGGGCTGCGTTGTGGCCGCCGAACTGGATCGGCCATCCGAGGAATCTTCAAGCTCTCGAGTTCCGTATCCAATTCAGGCATCGCGTAATGCTCCCAGAATCTGTTTCCGCGCCGCGTTGCGCGCGGGGAAGATGCCTCCGGCAATTCCGACCAGCAGAGCGAAGATCATTCCCGCGGCCATCGTCGACGGGCCCTCGCGGAAGTTGAATGCGATTTCGCTGAACGTCATGAAATTCCCTACTCCCGTGGTGACCGTGTTCAGCGGCAAAACGATCAGGCAGCCGAGGATGCCTCCTGCAGCCGAAAGCAGCAGCGTCTCGATGAGAAAGCTCAGCAGAATGCTCCCGCGCGAAAACCCGAGCACGCGCAGCGTGCCGATTTCGCGGCTGCGTCGCGCCACCGCGGCGTACATCGTATTCATCGCGGCGAAGCTGCTGCCAATGGCCATGATCGCCGCCACCAGGATTCCCAGAAACTCAAGCGGAGCGCCGGAGGAAGTCTGCCGGGCGTAATA
>DATLKS010000038.1:0-2266 GCA_035538255.1 Terriglobales bacterium | reverse complement strand
AATAGACGCATGAAACTGCTGCCCTGCTTGCTGATCGAGCCTGTCCGGCGCCGCTCGCCGCTGGAGTGTTCGCTCGGGTTCAGGCCCAGGTAGCTGATTAGCTCCCGCGTACGCGAGAAACGATTCACGTCCCCTATGGTGAGCACAAACGCCAGGCTAATCACCGACCCGATGCCGGGATGCGACATCAGCAAACGCCCATCGGCGTTGGCCGCTGCCGCCTGATCCACCGCCAGATCCAGACTGGCGCAGTACGGCTCCACTGTGTCCAACAATCTGAGTAGCTCGTTGCGCCGCCGCGCCGTCCACGGTTCCAGCTCCAGCTTGTCCAATAACTCGCGTCCCGCTTTGCTCCACAGTTGCTGTTTCTTCTGAAACCCCGCATTCAGCGCAATGTGCTGCCACTGGTTCTTGGTCTGCGCCCGCATCCGGACCAGCTTGTGCCGGTGCATCAGCAACTGCCGCTGATCCCTTGGCTCCAGCGTCGGCACCCACCTGAGTTCGTGAAAGCGATTCTTCATACAGCAGCCCCGCGATCCGCTCCGCATCGCGTCGATCATGCTTCTGCTTGCGCGTTTCCTCATGGCTGATCTTGAACGCATCCCCGATCCGCAGTAGCCGATGCCCGTACTTGGCCAGTCGCCTCTCAAACCACAGCAGATTCCCCGAGCTCTCTACTCCTACTTCCACTCCAGGTGGCAGCGAACCGTAAAACTCGTCCACTGCCTTCCCACTATGGTCCAGCCATTGATCCGCGAAAATTTCCCCTGTCGCGGTATCGATGCCATACACCTGTTGCCCACTCGGCTGAAAATCACAGCCTATAATCAACATAACGGCTCCTTTCCTCCGAGCTCTTGGTCTCTATGCAAAGTCACCACCGTGTATCGGGCGTTGGGAACCGTCTTGCTTATGTAATCACGCGCCGCCGCCGTTCTGCTATCAGCACAGCGAATAGCTTTGCGGCGCGAGGGATCTGCTTGTTTGATAGCTACGGAACAGTAGAACCTTGAGACTCAGGCAGCTTTAGGGATGAAATCAGTGCCTTGCCACCAGTGGTGAAATGTGGGCCTCAAACCGACGTCCGCGGAATCTCGTCAATCTTCGCAGCTAGAATGAAATCGCTTTCCGTAAGTCCATCGATTTTGTGCGTCCAAATGGTCACGGTCACGCGGCCCCACCGCAGGAGGATGTCAGGATGGTGGCTCTGCTCCTCAGCGACTGCCCCGATCGACTTCACGAACTCAAGCGCGCTGACGAAATCAGAGAAGTTGTAACTCTTCTCGAGATGGTGTTCCTCCACGATTTTCCATTCGCGCACCTGGCGCGCCAGATCGGCGAGTTCTTTGCCTTTGAGAGGCGGCACGCCGCCTTTGCAGGGAATGCAGGTTCGTTTTGCAAGCTCGGTTGTTGCTGGCTCCATGATGACTCAGCACTATAACGCAAGCGAGAGGCGTGCGCGAAATAGCGGACATTTATAATCGCTGTTTTGGCCGTGTACGGTCGCGGACGTATGTGGTGTCAGACCTGGTCACTACGATTCATTCAGTCAGCGGCGATCTGCTTTCAGCGGGGAGCGGCCGAGTGGAGCAATCGGGAGCGATCTTAACGAGGAGCAAGATGAGTCAGATTCAGGAAGTTCGGGCGCGAGAGATTCTCGATTCGCGCGGCAATCCTACCGTCGAATGCGATGTTCTTTTGGTGAGCGGCACACTGGGACGTGCTGCTGTTCCCAGTGGAGCTTCTACCGGTGAGCACGAAGCTGTGGAGCTGCGGGACAACGATCCGCAGCACTATCTCGGCAAAGGTGTTCTGAAAGCCGTTGAGAACATCGAGAGCGCGATTGCTCCGGCGCTCAGCGGCATGGATGCCGGCGATCAACGCCTGATCGACGGTACGATGATCGAGCTCGACAACACTCCCAATAAGGGACAGCTGGGCGCAAACGCGATTCTTGCCGTCTCGATGGCCTGTGCGCGCGCCTCCGCGATGGATCTGAAGATCCCGCTGTATCGCTACCTGGGCGGAGTGAACGCCAACATCCTGCCAGTGCCCATGATGAACATCATCAATGGCGGCGCGCACGCCGACAACAACGTCGATTTCCAGGAATTCATGGCAATGCCCATCGGCGCCGAAACTTTCGCAGACGCCCTGCGCTGGGGCGCCGAGGTCTTTCACACACTCAAAGGCGTATTAAAGAAGAGAGGCTACAACACTGCCGTGGGCGACGAAGGCGGCTTTGCTCCTTCGTTGAAATCGAACG
>DATLKS010000037.1:0-8836 GCA_035538255.1 Terriglobales bacterium | reverse complement strand
ACCATCCGGCCGGTGCCGTGTTCTTCAGCTTGAACGCCCAGTCGCCTTTGTGCGTGACCTGCTTCTGCAGCAGCCACTCACCTGCCGCGACCATGCGCGGATCACTAGCTGGCACTCCAGCCTCGCCCAATGCAAATGCGGCATAAGCTGTGTCCCAGACAGGCGACTTGCACGGTTGCATGCGGAACGTTTCTTCCTCTTCAATACCGAGCGCTTCGAACTCATCAATGGCGCGAATGACTTGTGGATCGTCCGTCGAGTACCCCAGGCAGCGCAGCGCGATGATGGAGTTCATGATCGCGGGATAGATTGCCGCGAGCCCATCGCTCATTTCCATGCGCTCAAGCATCCATTCCTCGGCGGCTTTCAATGCAATCGAGCGCAGCGGACGGACGTGCACGCGCTCGAACCAGTGTGTAAGCCGATCAAGCACGAGAAAGAAGTTGCGCCAACTGACGATCTTTTCGCTCCACTTCAGGCGAAGATCCGTGTTGTGGCGGCCATTTGGAAACAACTCATCGATTCCCATCTCATCGGGAATCTTCTTGAACGGCTTTTTGGCGTAACAGATCGAAAGCGGGACAAGAATGCCCCGCGACCATGAAGAAATCTCGTAGATGTTGAACCAGAACCATTTGGGGAAGAGCACGATCTCCGGCGGAACGGCTGGGACGGCGTCGTAGTCATACTGCCCAAGAAAGCAAAGATATATTTTCGTGAATGTGTTTACCGCGGTTACTCCGCCCAACGCGAAGATGCACGCGCGCGCGCGGATCAGAATGGGATCGTCTGCTTTATATCCTGTAAGCTTGAGTCCGAAATATGCTTTGACTGTGGCGCTGATGTTGGAAGGACCGCCGTGATAAATCGGCCACCCTCCGTCTTCGTTCTGATGCCGAATGATTTCTCGCGCTGCTTTCTGCAGCCGCACTTCATCGCGCGTACCAAGGAGAGTGTGCAGCAGGATGTAATCGGATTCGAGAGTGGTATCGGCCTCGAGTTCGCCGCACCAGAAACCCTCGGACTCCTGGGTGGACAGGAGAAAGTGTCGTGCACCATCAACCGCAGCCGCAACACGGCTGGCGATGTCATCGATTTTGCCAAAGATCAACTGCACTGGGCGACGGGAGGTCTCGTCCATAACTTGGCTTATTCTGCGGCAACGGCGGTCGTTGAGGGCGCCGCTTGAATTGCGGCGACGATCTCGGGCGGTAATCCGAAACGGACGTTCTCCGCCATGATCTCGACTTCCTCGACGCGATTGAAGCCCTCCTTGGTGGAGAGGTACTCCACAACTTCTTCCACCAGGCACTCCGGAGCCGAAGCTCCCGCCGTGAGTGCAACCGTCTTCACGCCTTCGAGCCACTCCGGCCGAATTGCGCGAAAATTCTCAATGAGATACGCAGGAGTTTCGAGCCGGGTTGCAACTTCCACTAGGCGATTCGAATTGGAACTGTTCTCTGAGCCGACCACCAGCAGCAGGTCTGCCTGCGGGGCAACGTTCTTAACGGCGATCTGCCGGTTCTCCGTCGCGTAGCAGATGTCTTGGGCATGTGGCCCGTGAATCTTGGGGAACTTACGCTTGAGCGCTTCGATAATGTCTTTGGCTTCGTCGAGTGAGAGCGTCGTCTGCGTGAGATAAGCAACGCGTTCCGGATCTGGAACGTGCAGGTTCTCGACTTCCGCCGGAGAACTCACTACCTGTGTCACATTCGGAGCTTCGCCGAGCGTGCCGATGATCTCGTCATGGTCGCGGTGTCCCACCAGAAGGAGAGAGTTTCCCTGCTTGGCGAACTTGATAGCCTCCACGTGAACCTTCGTGACCAGCGGGCAGGTAGCATCGATAACCTTGAGTCTGCGAGCCTTACTGGCCTCACGAACCTCTGGAGCCACGCCATGCGCGCTGTAGATGACGCGCGCACCCTCGGGAACGTCTTCGACACTGTCTACGAAGACTGCTCCCTTAGCGGCCAAGTCATCGACCACATATCGGTTGTGCACGATCTCTTTGCGGACGTAGATAGGCGCGCCGAAGGTCTCCAGCGCGATACGAACAATATCGATTGCCCGCACCACACCAGCGCAGAATCCACGCGGCTTAAGCAGCAGGACTGTCTTATGTTCTGTGGAGGAGGTCATTCCTTGTCTCTAAGTATACCTGTCAAGACCCAGTAATCCGATTTCAAAACTATAGGGCAGAACTTGGCGAGTCAATGCAAGTGCATGAAAGGGCGCGAATTAGCATCAGGCGGGGCATTTTGAACGGCCAATGGAAGGATTTTTCACCAACGGAGCCACGGAGTATACGCACAAGCAAACTGGCCACACCATTGCGCTCCATCGAAGAAACCGCCTGAGACATCTACTTTCTCTATCTTTCTGAGTTTCTCCGTGTCCTGTCTCGTGGTGAATCAAGCATTCGCTTTGAGCATCTGCTCAGCGTGTTTGAGGCTGGCATCGGTTAACTTGGCACCGCTCAACATGCGCGCGATCTCTTCTGTGCGTTCTTTCGTATCGAGTTGCCGGATTGTGGTGTGTGTCCGGCCGCCTGCTTCGCTTTTGTCGATCAGCAGGTGTTGATCGGCAAAGGAAGCAATCTGGGGTAGATGGGTGACGCACAGCACTTGATTACGTGCGCCTAATGCCTTCAACTTCTTTCCGACAGCTTCCGCCGCACGTCCGCCAATGCCAGTATCAATTTCATCGAATACCAAAGTACGTTGCGAAACTGATCGCTTCGGCTTACCGTTCCCATTTGTGCGCGTCTGTCCGGCTTCTACGCTGGTCTTTAAGGCAAGCATGACGCGTGAGAGTTCTCCGCCTGAAGCTATTTTTTCGATTGGGCTCATGGGCTCGCCGGGGTTGGTCGAGATCAGATATGCGACCGAATCGAGCCCGGAAGACGACCAATTGGCCTCACCTTCCGCCGTGTTCACCTCGATATGGAAACGCGCATTCATAGCCAACTCGTTGATTTCGCCTTCAACCAGCTTCTCCAATTTGCGCGCAGCAGTTGCGCGATTGCGTGAAATTCCTTGCGCTTCAGCGAGATAATCATCTGCCGCAGAGGCGAGTTGCTTGCGCAGACCTCGCAAGATCTCCTCGCGATTCTCGATCTCATCCAGCTTTTGGGTCAGATCCTCGCCGAACGCAAGTATCTCCTCGAGGCTATTTCCATATTTCCGTTTCAGCCGATCAATGGTTGCGAGACGGTCTTCGATTTCGGCAAGGCGCTCAGGAGAAGCATCCATTCCGTCGGCATAGTCGCGAGCAGAAGTGCTTACATCTTCGATGTCCGCCTTGGCCGAATACAGAGTCTTCAGAAACTCGCCGAACTTGGAATCAAACCGCGCCAAGTCCTCGACCTGGCGCATCGCTGCAGCCAAAGTGCTGAGCACAGAATTGGGTGATTCGTAGAGTAAATCGTAAGCACTCATCGCCACCGAATACAGCTTTTCGGAGTTCATTAGCACTTTACGCTCGATTTCAAGGCGCTGATCCTCGCCTAATTCGAGCTTTGCAGTATCGATCTCGCGCTTTTGGAACGTCCAAAGATCGACTAAGCGGAGCCTATCCTGCTCGCTGCGCTCCAATTCCTCGATTCGGGACCTCAGTTCGCGCCACGCAAAATACTTCTCAGCAAGCGACTCGGTCGAGATCGAGGCAAAAGAATCAAGTAATTTAAGCCGCGCGGGCGGATCAAAGGCGAGCACGGTCTCGTTTTGCGCATGGATGGTCACCAATTGCGGCGCCAACTGCCTTAGCACCGCGACAGTTGCAGGTTGGTTATTGATCCAAACACGGCTCTTTGCGGCGATTTCTCGCTTCAGAATCAGCTCTTCTGAGCCACTTTCGAGGCCGTTCTCATTGAGAATGCGGGCAATTTGAGGACTGCTGGAGTCAAAGACGCAACTGATGACTGCCTTCTCCGCGCCATGTCTAATTACTTCCGGGGAAGCCTTGTCGCCCATCAGCAGGGCAAGCGCATCGATCAGTATTGACTTCCCCGCTCCCGTTTCCCCGGTAAGCAGGTTTAATCCATAACCGAACTCGACCGTCACTTGGTCGATGACGGCGTAGTTTTCGACGCGAAGCTCCAGGAGCATCAGGCGCAGGATAGCGTCATTCGGAAAGCGAAACAATGAGTTTCATCTCCGAGGCTAACGCAGGCCACGGAGGAAAGCTGTTCCAAGTTCGCTGCATCCACCTCGTCGAGATTGGCAAATGTTTTTCTCCGTTTTCTCTGTGGCTCCGTGGTGAAATCCACTAATGAAAACAAAGGAGTACATGTACTTCGGAGGTTCTAAGAGCCTCGTCGTCTTTGCCATGCAGAGTAGCAGTTTGTTACTTTTAACCAGAGGCATAAATGACGTACTCCCCCGCCCTCCTGGCTGTATTCGCCACTGACATCACAGGACTCATTGCGCAGACTGGACCGGTCGCCAAGTTAGTCTTGCTCATCCTGTTATTTTTCAGCATTCTGTCGTGGTCGATCATTCTCTCGAAGTGGTCGAAATTCCGCCGCATGCGCACGCAGAGCGGACGCTTCCTGCGCGCCTTCCGCAAGGCTGGAGGCCGACTTCAAGATGTCTCGTCCGTCTCTGATCAGTTCAAGCCAAGTCCGCTGGTGAGCGTCTTCGATGGTGGTTATGACGAATACCGCCGCCAGGCTGGAGCTGGTGCGCGCAATCTTGCATCCGTCCAGCGCGCAACTCAGATCGCCTCCTCAGAAGAGATGACGCAGATGGAATCCCGTCTGCCATGGCTCGCGACAACTGGCGCTGTGACGCCATTCGTGGGCCTGTTCGGAACGGTGTGGGGCATCATCGACGCCTTTCAAGGATTAGGAAACGCCGGTGCCGCAACGTTGCGCGCTGTCGCTCCAGGAATTTCCGAAGCGCTCATCACCACTGCCGCCGGTCTCTTCACCGCGATTCCCGCTGTCATTGCTTACAACCAGTTCATGCAGCAAATTCGGGAGTTCGGCGCACGCATGGACGACTTCGGTCTCGAACTCCTGAACGTCGTTGACCGTCCAGTGGTCCAGCCCGCAAGGCAGCGGGAGAGCGTCGTTCTAGAGGAGAGATAAACTTCGTAGCTAGAAGGCTTCGAAGCTGCGCAGCTTAAGGCATGGCATTCACGAACTCCCAAGGTCGCACTCAAAGTTCCCTTTCTGAGATCAACATCACTCCGTTTGTCGATGTCGTTCTGGTGTTGCTCATCATCTTCATGTTGACGGCGCCGATCATCCAGTCGGGTATCGAGGTCAACGTTCCGCACACGCAGACCGTGAAGGAAATCACCGAGCCGCGTCTGGTGCTGACTATGGATCGCGACCAAAACGTGTTTCTCGGCAGCGATGCGGTAAAGCTGGCGGAACTGCCCTCGATCCTTCACTCGAAAGTCAAAGACCCGGAGCATCACCCGATCTATCTGCGCTGCGACGAGAACGTCACCTTCGGCGCCTTCGCACAATTGATGGACATCGTCAAGACAAGCGGCATCACCAACGTGTCTATCGTCACGCAGCCATATCAGACTAAGAATGTCGCAACGCGTTGACATCTTCGACATACGCGAGCCCTGGAAAGGCCCGATCACCGCGTCGCTGTTTTTTCACGGAACAATCGTGGGATTGATTCTTGCTTATGGCGCATGGAGGGGATTTTCCCGAAATGAGTGGGGAAGCGGTGAGGTCGCTGCTGGAGACGCCATCTCGGCGACCTTGGTGGGATCGAGCGCGATTCCGCTGCCGCACGAGCAGCCCACAGAGAACATCGTAGCCAACGAATCTAAGGCGGTGTCTCACTCCGAGCCAAAGGAGGTTGCGCCGCCGGAACCGAAGGCCATCGAGATTCCCGAAACGACCAAGATCAAGCCGAAGGAAAAGCCGCGTCAGAGTGTCGAAAAGCGTCCGCAACAAGTCCTACAAGCGGAAAATCAGCTCCACTATGGGCAAGGCGGTCCAGTTCACCAGAACTTCACCACTTTCAACAACGCCGGAATCGGGGCGGTGGCTCTCGCCGGTGGTGGGGACTTTGGCAGCCGATACGCCTACTATGTCCGCCAGGTAACGCAGATACTTTCCCAAAACTGGATGAAATATGAGGTAGACCCTCATGCCATGCCGAACGCGTCCGTGTCGGTCTCGTTCGACATCACACGGGACGGAGCGCCCACAAATGTCCGCATAACTCAGTCCAGCGGCATTCCGTCGCTCGACACTTCGGCAGTACGGACGCTTCAGCGTATTGATACATTTGGGCCTCTGCCCCCTGATTACCGCGGAAGCAGTGTCGGCGCCGAATTTGAATTTCGTTACACCCCGATGAGGAGGTAAGGAATATTGGCTAGTTGGAACGACAGCATCACCTATTCGAGGATCTCGACGTCTTCCATCCTGAACTCCAGGCCGCAATTTTCATTTCGGCATTCGTTTTTTATTGCGATTATTGCGATCACCTTCTTTGTTTTCGCGACTTCCCCCCTCTCATTTTCACAAGAGGACAAATTCAAGGGCATAGTGACCCAAGGCGTGGAACGAGTTCGCATCGCGGTTGCTGATTTCAAGGCCACCTCAAGCGATCCGAACACGGCTCCGCTGCAGACCACCTTCAACCAGGTCCTCTACTCCGATCTTCAAAACGCCGGGATCTTCGATGTCGTTTCGAAAAGCTTCAACCCTCTCGATCAGCCGAGCAGTCCACAGGACGTAAAAATCGATGCTTGGGGAAATCCGCCGACCAACGCCGCGATGCTCGCCTTCGGTAATCTCGGCGCTGCCGGTGGACAACTATCCGTCTTCGGCTGGCTCTACGACGTGAAGAACACGGTGGCTCCGCAGGTCTTAGGAAAGCAATATCGCGAAGATGCAACGCCTGACAACGCTCGGCTGATCGCGCATCGGTTTGCCGATGAGATCATCTTTCGTTTAGGCGGCGGACTTCCCGGAATTGCCGAAAGCAGGATCGTCTTCGTGAGCAATCGCACCGGCACAAAGGAAATCTGGGAGATGGATTACGACGGCTATGGCGAACATGCGATCACGCACTTGGGCAGCGTCGCTCTTTCGCCGCGCATTTCTCCCGACGGCTCTCGAATTGCCTTTGTAGAGCTCGGCAAGCGATCCGTGAACATAAAGATGTACTCGATTGACCTGAATCGTCTGGTCACATTCCCGGCAATCGGCGGCACCACGATCTCACCGGCGTGGTCGCCGGACGGGCTGCATCTCGCGTTTTCGTCATCGCGCACTGGAGATCCAGAAATCTACGTCTCCAATCCCGCCGGAGCTGAACTTAAAAGAGTGACAGAAGCGCATGGACCGGATGTTTCTCCGGTCTGGAATCCCAAAACAGGAGCGCAGATCGCCTGGGTTAGCGGACGCTCGGGATTGCCGCAGATTTACACGATGGAGTCCGACGGCGCCAATCCCCAGCGCATGACCGATACGGGCTATGCGGTCTCGCCGTCGTGGTCGCCGAATGGGCAGTGGTTGGCCTTCGCCTGGTCACGCAAGTATGGTCCCGGCATTCCCGGTGGGCAGGACATTTATATAATGGACGTGGCCAGCAAACAGTGGTCGCAACTGACGCACGAGTCCGGTACGAACGACTTTCCTTCGTGGTCGCCGGACGGACGGCACCTCGTTTTTCAATCCAATCGCAACGGCACCACTCAAATCTGGACCATGCTGGCCGACGGGACTCAGCAGCACCAGTTAACTCATACGGGTCAGAACAGCCAACCGAATTGGAGTTGGAAGTAAATTGTCTAGGAGATTATTCGCCACACCGCATCAGAATCGCCTGCGGTAGCGGGTGGATCGGTGACGGGCGGAGACCGACGCCGAGGGATTCATGGCAGTGGTTTGTGGTCATTATTACGATTTCGGAGGAAATACGTGAAGAAGACTCAGTGGATGCATGCGACGCAGATTGCAGCGCTTTGCTTGCTGTTCGTTATTGCAGGTTGCCACAAGAAGCCGAAAGCAACGCCGCCGCCACCACCCCCGCCGCCGCCGGCGCCAACTGCGTCGATCTCGGCCAATCCGGCGACCATCAATGCCGGACAATCGGCGCAGCTTACATGGCAGACAGACAATGCCACCGACGTTTCCATTGAAGGCATCGGCAAGGTCCAGGCCAGCGGATCACAGACTGTAACTCCCACGGACTCGACGACTTATCGGTTGATCGCAAGCGGTCCCGGTGGAACGCAGGAGGCGAGCACGCGCGTCACTGTCACGCGTCCGGCACCAGTAGTACAGCAGGAGGCGCCGCCATCGCTCACTGATCAGCAGTTGTTTGATCAGAACATCAAAGACGCCTATTTCGATTACGACAGCTACGAGGTTCGTCCGCAGGACAACGCGGCTCTCCAGGCTGACGCGCAGTTCCTGAATCAGCATCCGAACTGGAGAGTGCTCATCGAGGGCCACTGCGATGAGCGCGGATCCACCGAATACAACATGGCGCTAGGCGATAGCCGCGCCCAAGCGACCAAGCAGGCATTGGTTTCCGCCGGAGTGGCCCTAAACCGCCTGAATACCACCAGCTTCGGAAAGGAAAAGCCATTCTGCACTGAATCGACCGAGCAGTGCTGGCAGCAAAACCGCCGCGGTCATTTAGTGTTAGCAGGACAATAGGAGCTCGACAGAGACGTTCGACACCCTCGGACGTCTCTTTAAGTACATCGCTGAAAGTTGCAGAAACCAGGCATATATGAAAATCAATCTCAACCGATTCATTGCAGTCGCCCTAGGCTTCGGGCTCCTAGTCGCTCCCGCTGCATTCGCTGCGAATAAAGACATGGTCGCCCTGCAGACTCAAGTCCA
>DATLKS010000036.1:0-1750 GCA_035538255.1 Terriglobales bacterium | reverse complement strand
TACGCTATGCCAACTTCCACATGATCCGAGCTGCTGAATGAATCGAAGACCGAATCGCTGGCGGAGGAAGAACCCTTCGTCCCCGCCGACTTCGGCTTCTGAATGAAAAGATAGTAGGCGCCGGCGACGCAGCCTGCGACGAACAGCACGATGAAAAACTTGCCGAGTCCCGTTAGCTTTGGACCATCCGCCATGAACTTCCCTCTGCGCTATTCTGCGACTAATCAACCATCTAAAAGAACGTCGATATGTCTCGAAACACTTCCACGATGTTCTGCGGAGTGCCTACATAGAATTTCGCCTGCGTGGCGTCCGCGATTTTTTGCAGGATGTCTTTGCGGGCGTCCTTGCCATAGGCGATTGTGAAAATATGAATCGCTCGGGTCTCGCCGTTGAACTTAATGCGCTCCATCAACTGTTCCAGCTTCATCTTGCTCTCGGTGTCCTCCCCGTCGGTAAGGACAACGACGGCCTCAATTTTCGATTCGCCAGGCCCAGCCGAAGCGAGCTGTTGATAAGCGGCATCGATGGAGTCATAGAGCGCAGTTCCGCCACCCGCGAAGAGCGAGTCGATCTGTGTGGCTAAATTCGCGCGTTCGTTTTTGACCGACGCATTGCGCTGCGCCCAGTGAAGTTCGGAGCTGAACGGGAGAAAGGAAAAAGTATCGCCATCATCCAATAGCTGAACAAGCTGCTTCGCGCCTTCCCGCGCACTTTGTATTTTGCCTTCCTCGTTCATGCTTCCGGAAGTGTCCAGCACCAGCACGACATTTGAATGTTTCTTCTGGGCCCGCCAGACCTGCAGGACTCCGTTGATGATATCGGCCGAAGGAACTTCCAGCGTGGTTTTGGGCTCCTGGGAATTCATGCCGTGCGCCGCATCGAGTGGCGCCGCTAGCGGCAGATCAACAAGAGCGGGACGAAAGCCGTATTGCATGGCTTTTAACTGCTGCGGGCGCGCCAGCAAATACTGTATGTAGATCTTCGCAGCTTCGCGATGCTCCGGCGTGACCCAGTCGCGTTCGACCACGCCGACCGGATGATCGCTCCAGAAAGTCCCTTCCTTGGGATAAATGGCCACAATTGGAAAGGCGAGGTTTTCCTGCGAGTAAGACTCGACGACCATGCTTTCGTACAGGACCGCCGCCGACAGATATTCCGGCCCATTGGCAAACATCTTGCGTCCAAAAAAGCCAGTAGAACTGCCGTAGTGAACAACGCTTTGTTCGACGCCTCCGAAAAACTGTTTAAACTGCGCCTTGTCGAGGTCGCTGAGAGTAAGGCCCGCTGTCTTGCCAGACGCCGCGTAAGCCTCGGCAAAGAGCGAAATTAGCCCGCTGTTGCTGTACTCCGGATGCGTATGCCCAAACTTGAATTTGCCCCACTGCGGATAGCCGTAAGCTTGCCAGCCTTTTTCATTGCGAGAGAGCGCCAGGATGTCCGCCCAGCCGACGGGCTTCTTGCCCCAACCGATCGCTTCCGCCATCGGCTTCCACATAGCGATGACAACAGGGGAAAGGACCAGATTATCGGTTGCAGCGATCAGATCCTTGCCCGTTTTCGAGCGAGACTCGGCATTGCCAAGTTTGATGAAAGCAGCGGAGGCGGGGCTAGCCAGGTGTGCCTGAAGGCGGCCCGACAGAATATTGTCAATGCTCTCGCCAGAGCCCATGGGGAGTGCGCGTACAAAGATCGTCTTCCCGTTCTGCGTCTTGATGTGGTGCTGATTAAAGTCGCGAGTGACATCGCC
>DATLKS010000035.1:0-1841 GCA_035538255.1 Terriglobales bacterium | reverse complement strand
CATATCCTCCAGCAAGCCAGAACGGGACGCCTAGAGCGCGGATCTTCTGCAGATCAACGATGTCGCGCTCCCCGTAGACCACCTCTCCCGCTTCGTCAAGCTGGAGCTTCCCGCGCGGTGGCGCATTGTGGCCCCCGGCGGTGGATCCTTCTATGACGAAGCCATCAACCGTCCCATCCGCTTTCTTCAACATCGTTGTTGCCAGTGTATTGGAGGCGATAATCGCTATGAACTTTGGCCGGGTCAGCGGCGGAAGATCACGACCCATGAACTCTCGCGGCGCAAAGACTATGGTTCTGTCGTCATCATCCTGTGCTCCTGTGACCTGCAGGACATAGGTTGCGGGCTCGTGATTCGTGAAGCGATCGAGTACCCCCGGAATCTTGAGTGGCACTCCGGCTCCCATTAAGACGTATCCCACGCCAGCGAGCATGGCGCCGTAGATGGAAGCCAGATGCGGCAATTGAAGTTTTTCGAGGTAGTTAATGCCGACTGGATTGTCGTGGCCTTCGCGAGCCAGAATAACTTCTACAAAATTGGCTACGACACAAAGCTCCTTCAATTCGAGAGGAGCGTCCTTGGACTGCGTTGGTACGGGCTTGTAGGGCGCTCTTTCCGCCTTCCCGCCGGGGATGTAATACGTCCGCCAAATGCGCTCTGCCATTTCGGGGATCGGAAAGTGATTGAGACCGCGGCGCATGTGGCCGCCCGGATCGCCATCCTGCAGGCGCCTGGCAAGAATCAAATCCAGCGCCGTTCCAGAAACGACTCCGAGTTGGCCGAGTTGAGACACTGCCTGCGCGAGCCGCCAACTGGAAACGCCGGCACCCATTCCGCCCTGAATGATCGTGGGAAGATTGCTCATAGTGGAATACCAAAACCCCGCATTATTTCAAAGATGTGGGATTCTCATTGTCTGAGTTCTGTAATAGATACATTTCTTGCTAGGTCGATGACGGGGCAACTCTTCCGCGGTTGACCGCAGTTCTCTGGTTGTACTTGTGGCCTTCAAGAAAGGTCTGTCACGAGCCTAACTCTTCTACGGCTCGCCATTTCGTCTGCAATAGCCGATTTCTCCGCGTCAGACAACAGCCGGGCTGCCAAAGGAAATACCAGTTCGTCCTCAACACCGATGTGTTGCTTGTACATCGACGCAAGACTCGCAACGGCTTGGCGAAATACCTCGACCTCCGAACTGGAAAGATTGCCCGTCGAAAGATACTGCGCCCCGAGACGCTCCACTTCAGCATGCAGCGGGGCTGCCCAGCGATGTTCCTCCTCAAGCTTATCCAGCTTTGAAAATGCCGACTCGATTTCAGGATCGTGCATCTGGCGCAACCGTGGAAACAACGACTGCTCCTCGTCAGCCGTGTGCTTCGGCGCAGCTTGCCCGAAGTAGTGCAAGGCAGACTCCAGGGCCCGGCTGGTTTCTTCCGTGGCAGGACGGTCTATCACTTCCTCAACCGCACCCAGCGCGCCGAGGAACATCTCAACGCGCCGGTGGCAGTCGGAGAGCAAGCCGGTGGGGTCACTGAAGTTGTGGGTCTTGGCTCCAATTTGGACGGGCATGTTCTCAGTCTAATGATTGCGGTGATCCGTACCATGACAAGAGTCACACTCAGATGCATTTCAAGCCCAGGCCGGATACGCGCGCAATGTGCAGCCTTTTCTAGCGATGAAGGACAGGCTCCTCCTGCGGTCGCACTTCCCACTCCCCTTCGGCCACGTATCCGCGCTTGTCGTAGGAATGCCCGGTGAGTAGACCGAGAACAAACCAACCCAAGACTATGGCGCCCAAGGCAAAGACGGTATCGCCGATCATTCGCATCCAGCGCAACTGG